>JAZQDP010000312.1:0-19373 GCA_045546875.1 Thermoguttaceae bacterium
GCGCTTTTAACCGTCTGATGTTTGGAAACCCATCGTCCCAAATGGCTCGACTTATCCAGCGGTCCGTTAAACGACGACTGGTACAGCCGATACGACTGCCCGTTGTTTGGATTGACAAAATTGACAGGCTGATTAAGCTGAATATTAACGTGTTCGTATTTAACCGCTTGGGATTTATCGCTTTTAGGATACCTCGCCGTTACGTCGGAGGAATAATGGCTCGGCATGCTCGTGCCGGGGTCAAGACGTCGATTAAATCGTTCCAGCAAAACGTTAAATCCCAGATCAATCTTTTTTCTCGGGATTGTCAGCGCAATCCAACGAGTCTCGGATTTATCCGTTTTAACGGGAATCGTCCAACAATCGCCTTCTCGATACCACTCCGGCGGGTTCATCGGGTTGTTCACTCCCATAGACATCCACCGCTGCGATGTAACGCCGTTACATTCGACGCTTATCAGCGCCGCTGCCGGGTCGTTTTCCGAGGGCTTTTGATCTTCCAACTGAGTTTCTGCATATCGAATGCCGGGGGCGTCCATTTTCGGCTGAACGACAGCCGCAAACGGCGTCTTTTCAAACGCCACCGTCGGAGACGCATACTCAAATTCCCCGGCTTTTACCGAGGAGCCAATCACGGTTCGATAGTACATCGTTCCGGAAGAATCCATTGCCAATTCCAACCGCGGTCCCAGGAGTTTGGCGCGCATGGACGCCATTTGATCGGGAACGTTGTCAGCCGCGGCGGATTTCTCGTCGGTCGGTTCCGGTCGGAAATATTCTCCATAGACGTCGTTGACCGGGTCGTTGCGGTTGAACTCTGACAAGAGGCACAACAGCGTCATACCGCCAACGGTTTCGTACTCCCCGGACTCATCTTTTTTCATGACGTCAAACACCGCCGCGCCCATAGATTCTTCCATATTAATCATGACCAACGCCAGGTCGTCGCCCAGTGGAACTTTGGGCGGCTGCGCGTCGTCGCCACGCCGCATGTCGTCTACGGTTTTCCCTTCCGGTAAAAAGTCCTTTAAATAATATTTATACGTTTTCCCGTTATGAACAAAGGTAAACACGTCTTTATCTATGGATTCTTCAGGTACGTTGAGGAAAGAGCGCTTCTGTTCGTCAGACGTCAGACGCCGATACGAAACCTGCTGTCCGCCGGTAAGCCGACTGCGTCCGACAAGCCCTTCCTGAATGTTTCTCGCCGCCTGAAGGGTTATTTCCGTCCATTCGCCGGCAGGAGAAATGTTGCCTGTAGTTTCATTCTTTTGAGCCGGACGAACCGCCAGCGTCAGCGTCTGGTCAACGGTCAGTTCTCGATACGGTTTTCGGAAATCCAGCAACCGCACTTTGACGTTCAATCCATCAATCGACCCGCTATAAATCAAACTTGGCGAAGGTTTGACAAACGACCAGGGGAACCAGCTCAATTTTTTATACTGCGACCACGAAATTGGTCCCGGAGAAAAGGGGCAAACCACGCTCGGCTCGACAAACGTCGGCTGTTTTTCGTTCTTCTCAAAGGCGTCGTTGTCTTTTTTGAACTCCGGCGCCGGATCGTTCGAAAAGACGCGGATTTTCAGTTCATGATCAGCGGAAACCGCCTTGGAACTTTGACAGCCCTCGTACAGGGTCAAGTCGGCTTCCCAACCCCAAATCAAACTAATCGCGCAGCCTGCCAGCAACACCAGAACGCCTGTATGGATAATCAGAAACCCGGTCTTTCGTTTCGTCCATCGTTTTGGATTGAGCGCGGCGCAAAAAGCGCTTAACGCCAAGGCGCCAAGAAGGATAATAAACCACCCGGCGCGATAAAATCCCCATGCGGAACACTGCGCCCCGTACAGGGCGTCTATTCGCGTCGCCCACGCCATTGACGCCGTCAAAAGGACTAAAATCGCCAATCCAAAGGGAAGCGATCCCAAAAATCGCGTTATCGGATTCCAAATAATTGAATAAAATTGTGGCGTTTTTTCAACTACTGACATTTTTTCTTGCTGACTCATATTGTTTTAGGAAATTTTGTGTGTATAATATAGAGGCAGTAGGCAAGAGACTGCAGGCAGTATCGCAAGAGACACTCTCGCTGACTGCCAACGCCAATCGCTTGCCGCCTTGCAACTTGCAATTCCCTATAATATACCAGAATTTCGATTCCTTGACCAGCCCCCCAGCCTGCCGTATATGCCATCCGATTTAGCTCCTACAGTTGGCTCTTTGACGTCCGCTCAAATCCGTGCGCGCCTCCGTTCAGACGGATTGCGCGTTAAGATGGGTCCGTTTGCCGTTTGCATTCGGTCGTCAATGTCGGATATTGCCTGGAACATGGAAAACCTGTATTCAGACTACCCGCTTGCCGACGGGGTAATGGCAGATTATTGCATTTTAGTCGATTACCCTCGCGGGTTACGGCGCTGGTATCGTCCACAGGTAATTTTTGAAATTGACGGTTACATTCCCTATAAGCCCTATCCAGCCGCGGCAGCAATTGCCATGTTAGAATGGGGGTTAAACTGGACGCTGTTCACCAGCGCCAATCAATATCTGCTCTTTCACGCCGCCTGCTTGGAACGAAACGGGAAATGTATTTTCATGGCGGGGCGACCCGGCAGCGGAAAAAGCACTCTTTGCGCGGAACTGGCGCTAAAGAAAAATCCATGGAGACTGCTCACCGACGAACTCACCATTGTGCGTAAAGACGTCTATGACGTGTTGCCTTTGTGCAGACCGATTTGCCTGAAAAACGCGTCAATCGACATTATCGCCCAACGACATCCAGAAGCGTTTATCGGAAAAAAGAACTACAACACCGCCAAGGGAACCATCGCCCACATCAAGGCGCCCAAAGAAAGCGTCGAAATGATGAACGTCCCCTCAACGCCCCGGATGATTCTTTTGCCTCAATATAAACAGGGGGCAAAAACAGAATGGTCGATCTTGCCCCAGACAGAGGCAATTATGCTTCTGGCAGAGCAGTCGTTTAACTTCCAGACCCTCGGTGCGACAGGTTTTATGGGAATAAAACAAATTGTCTCGCAGACGAAAATGTATCAAGTCGTTTATTCCGATTTAGACGACCTCATACCGCAGCTGGAAGAATTGTTTGACGACCTGGAACCGTAACCTCGCTGGTCAGCGTCGCGTTACACCCGGCTGTCAATCAATAAATTACAACTTAAAAAATAATTTTAATTATAAATATGAATTTAGTACGCAATAGCGTCCTGCTAAAATACTGGAACGAACCAGATAAAGTATGCCATTACACGATCCCGGAATGGGAGCTGTTTTTCCGTCAGGCTCGCAGCGCGCGCCTGGCGGGGCAATGGGCGTACCGTCTGGCTCAACAAGAAGATTTCGACCAAATTCCAGAATCGGCTAAGATGGCTCTCGACGCCGCATGGACTTTTTCTGAACACCATCAGCGCGCGCTGTTATGGGAAATTCGTCAGGTTGAAAAAGTCATTCAACCGATAGAATGTACTAAAATTCTGCTTAAAGGCGCGGCGTACATGTATCAGGATATGGAATTCGCCCAAGGGCGGCTCGTTTCTGACCTGGACGTTTTAGCCCCTAAAAATTATATCGAACCGATAGAAAAAACGCTGCTGGATAACGGCTGGGAATCCGGAAAATACGACCCCTACGACCAGCGTTATTATCGGCAATGGATGCACGAAATCCCCCCGATGGTCAACCTTCAACGCGGGGCGACGATCGACGTCCATCACAACATCCTGCCAGAAACGTCTCGCCGCCGGCTTGACCCGGCTCCGCTATTTGACTCTGCCGTTAAACTCCCAGTTCCAGACAGCATTCGCAACGAAAACCCCTGGGCGCCAGAATTCTCACAATGGCACGCTTTGCAAGACGTTGACATGGTAATTCACGCCGCCGTACACGCTTTTCAGGAAGGGGAAATCGACGGTTCGTTACGAGACGTTGTTGACATTGACGGGCTGTTAAGATTATTTACCCGCCGCAGTTCAGATTTCTGGGATCGGTTAATTGACCGCGCTCAACTTCTGGGTCAAGCCAGACCGTTATATTATGCGATTCATTACTCGCGTGAAATTCTCGACACGCCAATTCCAGAGGAAATGACAAAACCGATACAAAAAATGGGACCCGGCTCATTCGCCCGAACGTTTATGGACGCTGCCGTCTTTCGCGCTTTAGCTCCGCCAACGTTCCATTTAAGACCGCTGTCCGCCCGGGCGTCGTCGTTCTTCCTCTACGCGCGTTCACATTACGGAAGAATGCCGCTCAACCTGCTTATTCCCCATTTGTGGCACAAGGCGTTCCCCAAAGACAAAATCCCGCAGCCTGACAACGACGGTCAGCCGATGGGTTAGAGGATAATTTTTCCTTCTCACAATTTAATCATGAACAGCAAGATTAAAAAACGAATGTCCCAAATCGTTCAGGTTTTGGGAGACTTGTACCCGAACCCGCGGTGCGCTCTTAATTTCCGGTCGCCGTTAGAACTGTTGATTGCCACGATTCTGTCGGCGCAATGCACCGACAAACGGGTCAACGAGGTAACTCAAACGCTATTTGAAAAGTACCGCACGGTTGAAGATTTCGCTCAATCCAACCAGGAAGAATTTGAGGAAGACATTCGGTCAACGGGGTTTTATCACAACAAAGCCAAAAACATTCGCGCTTGCTGCGCTGATCTTATCGAACGGTTCGGCGGAGAAGTCCCGCAAACGCTTGAAGAGCTGGAATCCCTTCCCGGCGTCGGGCATAAAACCGCGAACGTCGTTCTGACAAACGCCTTTGGAATCGCGTCTGGAATCCCGGTTGACACGCACGTGATTCGTCTGACAAACCGATGGGAACTGGTCGATACCAAAGACCCGGTAAAGATCGAAGCGGTATTAAAAGAACTCATTCCTCAGTCAGACTGGACAGACGTTGGACATCAGATTATTCTTCACGGTCGAGCGCTGTGCTCCGCAAGAAAACCGAACTGTGCCCAATGCCCGATGAACGCCTTTTGCCCCTCGGCAGAAAAGAAATAAGGACTCACATCATTCCGAATCACCCCGGCGTTTCGGGCGTAAATAGCGCGTTGAAGTCGCCGGATTCGTACAACGGCGAGCCGGAGTCGATAACGTAACCGTCCGTCTTCCCTAACACAACGTTTTCCCACTGCCCTGTTTCAGGTCGATAGAAGGCGTTCCAGCCAAAGCGTTCTTCCCGCTGATAAATAATTCTTTGCAGGAATCGGTACTCCAGCTGCCAGCAGAATTCCGACGCGCCGTCCTGCCAATCGGAGCGATACAATTTGTTCACGCCAACGCCCTGATAGAGCAGCGTCCCCGGCGGGCAATCGAGAAATGCAACGCTGTTGACTTTCCCCTGAAGCTCTCTGATTGCCGTCCACGGAGGATACAAAACCTGTTTCCACGTCAAAATGTGTTCCGTCAGCGGGATCGTTTTAGGAACTGAAACGTCGGCGCCGAGAGACGTTGTTGACCCGTCCCAGTACAGCCCCGCGCCGTTAACAGACGTCTGTTCCAACTGAAAGTTTATTCTGTATGACAGCCGCGTTCCAGTCGCGGCGCTCGGACCGGAATCCAGGTCTTGCTGCGTCTGAAGTTTGTAATGCGCTCTGATCAACGCAAAAGACGAATAACGGTTCAACGCCTCGGACGGCGTACCGATTGCGGTTTTCATCACCGTGCGGGAATCGTACGGCTTCACCTCGATTTTATACGGTAAAACGTCTGGTCGGTTGGGGTATGCAACTGATTCCTGCGACCCAAACGCAGTTGAAACGCCGCGAAGCCACGAAACGAAATCGTTTCTCCTGCTCCACGGAACGAGAAATTGCCGCGTTGCCGTAAAATCGTCGAGTGTATACGTCTCTTCGGGAGAACCGTTTAGTTCTTGAAATGGAATTGTCATATTTATCGTTGGAGTAAAGTAAGAAACAAAAGGGGGAACGAGCCAACGTTCGTTACGGATTGGACGGATTAGCGATCTTGCCAACGATGGCAATGTCAAACTGCCCCTCGCCCTGAACCGCTTTAACGGCAATCGAATTCGCCAAAATCGTAACCTGCCATGGGTCGGAGCCGGCGCAGAACATTGCTACGCCAGCCGGCGGAACGACGTTCGCCCCCTGCCCGTTCCACGGCGCCGTCCAGGGATTGCTATCGCCCGGCTCAACAACGAGCGTTCCCGTTCCGCGATTGACTACGATAATCGCCCGTACGTCCAGAAACGCAAGGTCAATCGTTCCGCCCAGAGTTGGACGGGTAAGGTAATTGAGCTGATAATTGACGCTCGCGTTTGGCGCCAATTCAACGCCGTAATCGCTCCAAACGCCTTCGATCCGGTCGTTTTCCACGTCGGTTTTGTACGTTCTCGACTGAACCGCCCCGGAAAGGGATTCTGTATCGCTCTCGTCGTTGCGCTGCCACAGCCAGCACAGTTCAGCGCGAATTTGTGTTTGCATTTTTGTTGTCATAATATAAATTTCTCCTGATTGCTTATTCTCTCAATACGATGGCGTCAAACGCAAGCTTTGCCTGCCATAACGATTCCGTCATCGTAATTTCAGATGTTTTATAATACAAATAGGCTTTTTCACGTCCCTGCAAAGCGGTAAACTCCACGCCGTCGTATGACGAAATAACGTTGTCAACGATTGATAGCGCAGTTTGGTACGACGTTTCCAAAATGGTAAACGCAATCTTTGCCTGTTCAACGGCAGTTCCCTGATTCGTTCGGGCGGCAACGCCGGAATCAGCTATGGAAATTACCGCTCGAGGAACTCGGGAATACGGATTATTGTCGTACACGACGTACTGAACAGGGATTCGGGAATTAAGAAGCCTGCTTGATTCCCAAACCGTTCGGATTTTTTGTACAAGGTTCATGGTTCTTCTTTATTCGCCACAAGGCGCAAACAGGGGTTCGTTCCCGTTACAGGAAACAGGTCAGTCGGTTTGTAAATCGTCCCGTCGGGCAATCGAACGCGCTGTTTTGACGTAACGCGAACGGAATCGTCCAGAAAGACAATTTCAATTCTCTGTTGCTCGACGGTCGTCATTTGCCGATGAGAAGACACCGGGACAGGAACGATTCTTGCCGGAACGCGCGCCTGATCCAGATTCCAGTCAATTCTCAGCGCCTGACCAACAGAATCGGTTTCATAAATTGGCGACACCAGGTCAATCCAGCCGTCGTCAATCGGAGAATCGTCAACAAACAGCGTTTTCAGCACGACTCTGCCAACGCGTTCCCGGCGCTCAATCGACGCTATGCGCCATCGACGATTTTCAGAATCAATCACGATGTCATTGATGCGGACGGGGTCAATTCGTTCAAGAACTTCCAGCGGCGCATTCCAGGCGCGTTCCAAAACCGTCGCCCCGCAAGGCGTTTGATCCGGAACGTTGCGAACAGCGGCTGTCTGACCAACGCAATGGGGAACCGTTATCTCAACCCCACTGCGCGATTGGTAAACCCGGAGCGTTTCCGCCCCGTCAACAACGACTGAAAGATCGTCCATATTTCGAGGGATAAAATTTGACTCGTCCATTAACTTTCTCCTCGAGATACAATTTCAAACGGAGCTTGAGACTTGCGTTCCAGCTGGTCAATCCAGTCAACCGATTCCCGTAACGATTTGAGATACTCCGCCCATTTGACCTCTTGCCCGTCGATGGAATACGTTGGTTTTGGCGCGGCGGTTATCTCCTCAATGCGCTCCAAAATCTGCTGACGGATGTTTCGTAAAACAGTTTGATTTGTCATGATTAGATTAAAGATGGTTTAAGTAACAAAACAGCTATCATGTCGTAAAGGAGAGATGAAGAGCGGATAATTTCGCGTTCCGAATTAAAGCCCCTCATCTCTCGCAGTTAATTTCAGCCGGATCAGCCGGTGCATTTTACAACGTAACGCGGATCGAGCACGGCTGGGGTTCCGCGTTCAGACGCCTTGTACCGGACGAGAATGTCTCGTTCAAAATTGGCGTCCGAATTGGCGCTTGACCGGGTAACGGTAATAGGCCAGTTTTCCATGTAGGCAAACGCTTTTTTGAAGTCCCCGATATACCAGTATTTTTTCGCGTCGTCAGCGTCAACGCCGGAAGCGATCAGACGTCTGTACGCCAGCGCGCTGTCCATAACGTTGTATTTACGCAGCGGATTGCGGGTTGTAATCGACTGCGCCGTGGATGGATTAAACGTAATCTCGCCGTCAAAGAACGTTTGCGCCGCCGCGTACCGGTGTGACGGCATTACCAAAACATAGTTCGGGCTGATCAAAATCGGTTCGCCAGTTGAAGGGTCAAGCGCGTCGGCAAAAAGTTGTTCCGCCTTATCGACGTTTCGATAGTCAACCAGTTCGTTCCCTGCCAGTTCGTTAATCCACGGACCGGCAGAAGAATAGTACGTGTTATACGCCGCGCCGTTATAGACGTATGTATTGTCGATGCCCAAAACGCAGTCGAGAATCCGTTTTTCTTTGTTCAAGCCGAGCGCCTCCCCCGCCTCCTGAGCGCGGCGAAGAATCTGGTTCGTCCGGTCGAAGAAAATCGCTTCCCGGGTAATGGGAACAATCAAACCGTGTTTGACCGTTTCGGGCGTTTGCGTGTACTGTTCCGACAGCCCGGCGTTCGGGTACGGCATTCCCGGCTGCACTTCCATCGACTGGTCGCCGATCTTGCCAATGCCAGGGATTTTCTCGCCGCTAAATCGGGTGGGAATCGTTTCGACCGCACGGCTAAGAACAAACGCGTCATTCTGGTACGCCTGACGGATTTTCGTAAACAAGATTTGACCGGTAATATTCAAAAACGCTGTCAGGTCAACGCCGTCGGATTCTGTCATGATCGCCCCGCCATCGTTGCGTGGGTTCATCGCGCGAACCCATTCCACGCCGTTGTCAACAACCGATTCCGCCAGGTCGCGAATCGAGAAATCTTCCGGTTCAAGCTGTCCCTGAGACAAGGCTTCGCCAAGATGGCTGACCGTTTTCGCCGCGCCGTCAAGTTCAATCCGGCGCTTAAGTTCTTTGTAATTTAATGTACTCATGGTAATAATAAAAATGGAAAAAGAATTGTATTAAATCACGAGAGGATTAATGAGGCGCTTGCTAATCGCTAATTGCTAATCGCTAATTAAACTACCGCCTACTCTACCGGCAAGGCGTCGATTGTTAAACCGCCGGTAAAAATGGTTGAGCAGATTCGAACGTACGCCTTTTCGACGTTGTCCGATTCCGGGCGTTCAACGCGACCGATCGCGCAGCGGGTGGATTCCACTTCAACGATTTTCTGGTTTTCGAGTTGAGAACCTTGAGAATTAACGTCGGGACCGATTAAGGTTCCAAAGGTAAACGTTGCGCTCGCACAGGGGAACTCGAACGTTCCCGAGGTGGCGACGCGAATCTTTCCTGCCGTTCCTGCCGGTTTAGCCTGCATCGCTACGCCGAGGAATTGTGAACGAAACAGGGACTGCGTTGCCGCCAACGACGAGCTAAAAGACAGGTCGGACGCCGGATGAACGACTCCGGAACCGTCGAGATAAACGAGGTCGCCCATTGATACGGACGTTTCACTGGACAGGTTGACGGATACTGGGTTCGTATCTCCCCACCGCCATCGCATTGAATTTGTCATGGTGTTACAGAATTGGGTAAAAGGGTGAATATACTTTTTCCACTTGAAATTTCACGAAAAATGAGCTATTAGCTCTTAGCCCCTAGCCGCTAGCTTGTTTATTCTGTTTCTTGCGATAACGCACGAATCAGGTTTATCAAGCTAATAGCCAGAAACTGGTAGCTAGAGGCTTAATTTCGGAAAAACTCAAGTCGATTTATTTAAATCGCTATAAACGTATGAATTGAGAATCTAAAACTGCAGACTGTTACTTTTTATTCGTTTGACGAATTCGTCAAGCGTTTCTTCCTTGACCGGGGTTTGCTGCCATGCGGAAGGCGGGCAATCCGGAACAGACCGCAAAGCGACCTGGGATTCGAGCAGTTCAATCGCCTGCTGAACCTGTTTTTGAAGCTGTTGCGTCATTTCAACCAGTTGGTCAAATTGATCGTTCGACATTGCCGACGGGTCGGCAGATGATTTGATTTCTGTCCCCTCGCCGGTCGTTTCCGTTTGAGATTCAAACAGACCGTTTGTCGTTGCGGGATCAGCAACCAGATCGACGCTGATAACCCGAACAATCTTGTCAACGACAGCCACGCCGTCTTCCTGATGCCAAACCGCCTCAACGCAATGCGAGAACCCGACGTTGCCCGGCGCGTGCTGCGAATCCCAAAGCAGTTGTTTCGCCTGGGGATGGTTGGGGTTGAAATGGAAATCGGCAAACAGTCCGGAATTCTCCTTGAAAACAACGTTGTCAATGGTTCCGATTCTGTCACGGTAATCGCGCGTTTGCAGTTCCTTCTGACTGGAAACGTGATTGACGTTGACTTTCGCCCCTTCGTACAGGGAGACAGATCGCTGTAAGACCTCCGGCGGATAAATTCGCCCGTTGCGCGACGTCAGACCTAAAATCTTGACCCCGGTAAGAAGTCCGGAGTCCGGCTCCGCAGTCAGCGGCGCGCCGGAAGAATACTCTTCAAATACTTCTTGCATAATGTTCATCCTTAAAAAGAGAAAAATAGAAATTCCTACAAGGTTATGACTGAAACGACTAGAGTTTTTCCAAAATTATTGCATATAACATTCCTAATTCCGAGTTACGAGAAGATTTTATGATGCGCTTGCGAAATCGCTAATTGCTAATTGCTAATTGCTAATTGCTAATCGCTAATTAAACTACTGCTCTCATTCCTCTTGCAGATTGTTTCTTAACGCGAATTCACGTTTCGACAGCACGCCGGCGTCAAAGAGGATTTTATCCGCCTGAGTTTCTCGCAAGCGATCTCGCACCGCCAGATTGGGGGCGATGGCGTGAATCTCAATCTGGGACATAGCTTCTTCCGGCAACCGTCTTGCGGCGCAGGCAATGCGAATTGCCCGCTGAAAGAGCGTTATGTCGTCAAAAGCCAGTTCGTTTTGCAGTCGCTGAAACATTCTCACCGCTGGACCTTCCGCGACCATCGTTGAGGAATAATTGGCGTTCGAGGCGTCGGAGGTAAGCATAAACTCCGGCATGACAAGCCGCGCCGCGATGGCGCGCAATTCCGCCTGTAACACGGTAACGTATCGGCTGGCGTCAATCGCGGCAACGGGGAACTGGTAATCAATCGCTGCCGACGCGTCGAGAATCGTACCCGGTCCGTACCGGTTCAGCACAGGAGAGAATCCAGGCGACGAACCGTTGGATCGTTTATCGTTGACGAATTTATCTACTGCCGACTGGTTGGCGGTTTGATGTTTGCGAATAATCGCGATGGCAGACTGTATTTCCGCTACGATGGACATATTGCGAAGCAGTTTTTCCGCTCGGCGGAGATTTTTCCGAACGGGAAAGAACAGCGGCAGCCCGCGCGGAACAATGGCGTCAACGTTGGATTTCCGATGTTGAACCGAAGCGTAAGGAACGTACTGACCGTCTATCCAGTACCCGTGAATCGTTTCCGCGTCGCGCCGGTCGAATGAAATGCCCATTCGTTCTCCCGGCTCGTTTTGCAACGCCTCTGGAGTTCGAACCCGTTCCGGATCGACAAACCGCAGCAGCGTCATTCCGTCATTGGTCGGAAAGAGCCGGATAAACGCCTCGCCGTCCCGATCCATTCGTCTGACAATTTCCTGCTGCCGCCGACGCCAATGGTTCATTTCCAGAAACTCGTCCAGCCACGATTCCACCTGCCCTATTACCGCGGCGCCGGGCGAGGCGTGTTTCTTCGCGCGAACAGAATACTGATGTCCGCACCCGACAAGGTAATTGATTCGATTTTCCAGCGCATTGACGGCAAACTCGTTGTACAGCGACAACTGCCGGCACATCGTCCTGACCGAATCCAGGTCTTCTTCCCGTTCGATCGGCAAGCCGCCAACCCCATTGCAAAACGTCTGCCATCGTTCGTCGTCGTCATAAAGATATTCGTCGCCAGAAACGTAATTATTGTATGTCATAATAAATCAGAAAATCACAGAGAATTAACAAACATCGGCATTACTCGCCTTAAATTGAAATATTGAGCCGATCGCCTAACCCGTCCTGAGAATCGTTCGGATTGAGACATTCCGCCGCCAGACGCACCGCCATTTCCAGCGCGTCCGGTCCGTCGTCATGGTCGCCTAACGGAAACTGCTTTAACTGTTCTACCAGCAATCGAACGTCCGGGGTTGCTTTGAATCGTACTCGCCGGGCGGAAAACAGCGCGCCCAACGTGCGAATTCGGGCTTCCTTTCGCAGCGTATTGACGATTCCAATCGGCTGACCGACAAGCCCTTGAGTTCGGAACTCGCGCGTAAACCCGTCGGCTAACAACTGCTGAAACTGGTTTGTTTCGATTCCAAACGCATTCGGTCTAAAGGCGCGGTACAGACCAACGCCGTCAGCGATAATCGCCTCAACCGGGCGACGTTTCAAGTCGGCTTGAACGTACAGCGTCCCGTCTGAACCAACGGTCAGCATGACAAATGCGGAATAATCTCCCCGATGGGCGTCCATTCCTTTGCTCGGATCGAGCGTCATAACCTTTATTCGATAATTTGTCGGCGCCGTTTCGTACCAAACAGAGTCGTCAAAATAGGATTCCGGCCATTCGCACAGTTCCGGGTTCATCGGAGAATTCTGTTTCTCGCGTTCAAAGGCGATGTGCCCCTCTTCCGCCCGAATTTTCATTAAACTGAGCAGATCTTCGTTTTCTTCCCAAACGACTTTCGCGCCCTGGTGCATTTCCTCTTTATGAACGCGATAGAATTCGTCCGCCGCCTGCTGCCGATTGGGCGATTCCATATTCAAATACAGTTCTTCCCACTGTTCCCAAAGCGTCATATTTTGGGGCCATCGCATAATCGAGGAAAACGTTCGGCTTTCCCAACCGGGATTTCGGGTCAATCGGAGCGCAATCGCGTCTGGATGCAAGGCGGTTGACAAGCACAGAAAATTCGTTCGACTGTTGCCGGCTTTCATAACCGTTCCTTCAAACCAGGCAAGAGAATTTTCTCTTGCTGTCGCGTTGAGAATGTGAGTGTCATTTTGTAAATCGTCTCCGATAATCAGGTTTGGGCGCGAGGCTCCGTAACGCCGCCCTCTCAATTTCTGTCCCGTTCCAAAGGCTTCGATAACGCATCCGTTTCCAAGTTCAAGGGTCGATTGAGTCCACCGTTTTCCCTTTTTTACTGCGTCTGGATAGTCTTGCCGGATCCGATAATTCGACTCCAACTCCTGCTTGACGTTGTTGAGATGAGTTTGCGCCTGACGGAGCGTGTCACTGAGAATCCAGATATACTTCGCTTTTCCTTCCAGAGCCATTCGCATTGGAAAAACCAGCGTTCCGAGGGTTGACTTCGCCCCGCCGCGAGGTCCAAGGACATTAAGCCGGCGCCCGGTCTGAACCGACATTGCGTCCAGTTTTTTCCCCAGCCATTGGTGCATAATCGACGGCGGGAGAGAAAAATGCTCCGGCAAATATCGGCGTCCCCAGTCCAACAACGGTTCCTGATTTGACGTCTGACGGGAAAGCTGACGATTGAGCCGATGAGCGGCAACGAGTTTGTTTCGCAACCGTAAAGCCAACAGGTCAAAGTAATAATCTGCATCCATAATCACAAAGGGAGAGAGCGGTTATTCCGCGCGCTTGTCGAGAGCCGCCAGCGTCTCTAAACGAATCGCATTGAGTTTTTGAAGAAAACTCTTCCGCTTAACGGCGGCGGGGCACTCGTCAATCAGCAGCGCGACAATTCTGTCCAGCAAGGTATCGAGCAGATCTGTCGGGACGACGTCCGGTCTTTTTTTGAGGAACTCTTGCGGAGACTTGCGCTCTAAAACCCAAGCCGAGGCGCGCCAGTTCTTTTCCTGCTTGGCGGCGTTGAACACGTTTTTAAGGGACTCGATTTCCAGATTCGCTTCCGCCCGACGAAGTTTCTCGGCAAACTCCGGATTGCTTCTCGCCAGGTCGTTAATCGCCTTTTGAGTGCAGTTTACGTAACGTGCGGCAGTTCGCCGAGAACAACCCACCGCCAGCAACGCCAGCAGTTCCCGCTGTTTTGTTTCAGAAAGTGTGTTCATGGTAGTATTAAAAGATTGATGATAAATGGTGATAATTTAGTTGCGAGTTGCAAGCAGATTATCTGATGCGCTTGCGTAATTGCTAATCGCTAATTAATCTGCTGCCCCTATATATTCAAAGCTCACAACGGCTCTGCCGGCAGACGATTTGTACCCTTTGCAAAAAGAACCTTGGCGCCGAGACCCGGTTTGCTTTACGCTTACCGCCCGCCATAACGGGCTGTGTTTGCAATGACCAATGACGCATGGGTGACTGGCGGTTATGTTGATTCTCTGTCCCGACCGTCGGTACAGACTCGCGATCGTCTCTGCCAGGTTCATGCCGATGCCCAGCCCCTGATAATCCGGCAGAACGACAAGCCGGGTAAACCGTTTGCGATTCTTCTGACCCAGCAGCGGCAGGATTGCAGCAAAACCAACCGGCTTACCGTCCAAAACGGCAAGATAAGAAACCGACATCGGAGACAAGCTCCCGCTTAAATAATGATGCTTCTTAAACAGTTCCCAAGCCGCATTTTTGCAACGAACGACGTCAATCCGTATCGGCTCGCGCCGAAGACGCCTCCGTTCCAGCCGACCGTCAGCCATATCCAAAACCCAGTCCGGTTCAAGCCATTGAGCCGTGTCATAATGACAAGTTATTGCCAGAAACCGACGATGAATCAACCCGGAACGAATATTCTTTGCCAGCGCGACGCAGGACGCCATCGCGACCGTTCGGTCAACGACCGACGTAAATTCGTCGAACGCCAGCAACGGCGCGTCTGGCCCGGATTTACCGGAAGATTCGACGTTCCCGCCCAAGGCTAACGCGATTGCCAAGTCACATCGAAATTTTTCGCCGTTGGATAAAACCGAATACGGCTTTATCCAGCTTGGAGGGGAACTGAATCCGACCGTGTTTAGCAGACGGATAATTTCTTTGATCGACATCGCGTCCGGAAAGGCGTCTAAAACCGATTGTGTTTCAGACCATGAAAAACCGGTAAACAGGCTTTCCCCGTACACCCGCCGGGCAACGGAGCTTTTACCGCTGCCCGACGGACCGACAATAAGTCCGATTTGCCATTGTTCCGACAGTCCCGGCGGAGAATCCAGTTCAATCGTTTGACGCGCTTTTTCCGATAACGGGACGTCAAACATCCCCTCGATCTGATGAACGCGAAATGAATCGTGAATCGGACATTCAAGTGTAAATTTCATCATAGTGTATGTAAGGCAGTAGTTTAATTAGCAATTAGCGATTAGCAATTAGCGATTAGTAATTAGCGATTAGCGATTAGTAATTAGCGATTAGCAATTAGCAATTAGCGATTAGTAATTAGCGATTAGCGATTAGTAATTAGCGATTACGCAAGCGTATCAGTAAAAACCTCGCTGCTCGCAACTAAAATCAAAAGGCTCAAGGCGATTAACGTATTCTTCTATAAATTGAGCAGTTTGCAGTTGATCCCTTCGCTCTGGAACCGTTCAAATAATTCTCTCTGTTCGTCTTCGTCGTTACAGACGACCAAAATTTGATACAGTTCCGGAACCGGGGTTTCTTTTGGCTGAGCGAATTCATTTTCAAGGTCGTCGAGCGCTGAACCGTTTTTCTCCAACATCGAGTCGATCAGATTCCTCACCGCTTCGTTTTGCGTCTCGAGATTATCGGTCAGCTCTTGCAGCAGTTCGTTATCCGCGCCTGCCATCGCAGACAGGGGGTCAAGCAGAACCAAGAGCTTATCCGCTTCTTTTTCGTCGAGGTCTGTAACAAGCACCGGCACGTCCTGATCAGGGGTCGTTTCCGCCCTCAAATGACCGTCGATGAGCATATACTTTCCGTCGTCGGTTTTACGCGCCAGCAACGCGTCCGCATACCCGATTTCTGCCAAAACGCCTTTCAGAGCGTCCCTCTGTTCGGTCGGATGAGTGCGCCAGTTGCGCGGATTGGGAACAAGGTCTTTCGCTTTAACGTAAATGAGTTCTTTGATTCGATTTTTAATCTGCATGATAATAATAGTTGAGAATTGTTGTGATATTATACTTTTTCTACTTGAAATTTCCCGAAAAACGAGCTTCTAGCTTCTAGCTCCTAGCCGCTAGCCTGGTTATTCTTGTTTCTTGCGATAATGCACGAATCAGGTTTATCAAGCTAATAGCTAGTAGCTAGTGGCTAGTAGCTGTCCTTATCGCTAGAGGCATTATTTCGGCATAACTCAAGCCGTTTCGTGATATGATTTTGGACAACCAGGTCGATGGCGCGAAATTCCCGCTAATTCCTGACGAGCAAGGTTCTGTTTCGCAACATCAACAGGAGCATAACTGCGATTCCCCACGGCACAAGCGCGTTTATCCAGTACAAGACGACAAACAGAACGCTTTGAGTTGTCATAGTTTCGTTATTGAAAGGAACGACAGGCTCCATTTCCGGCGCATCATTTTCCTCTGCGTCTGGCTCGCTGGGCGGGGTTTCTTTTTCCGGCTTTGGGGCGGTCGGAGGCGGGAGAACCGGCAATGCTCGGCTCCCAACAGACGTCTGGAGAAAAACGAGGATGCGTCCAATTTGAGTCCCGTAAAGACAGGAGTTGTCTGACCCCCAAAGCGTTGCGACCAGTTCTCCAGATTCGTTGAACACGCCTCCGCCGGAATCGCCGAACCGCACCGTGTTCCCTCGCCGGTCGTAAAGTCCCTGCAGCGTATCGCGAGCGCCCGCCCCCTGAATGCGGACATACCCTCTCACCGTTGCAGACGTTACCTTGAACGCCCCGTTTGAACCGTACCCTGCCGCAAAAACTCGCGTTCCCGGAACAGGGACGGAACCGGTTAATTCTGCTGGCGTTACGCCCCTCGGCAGAGCGCCGGGAATTGTCATGTCGAGCAACGCCAGGTCGTATTCCCGGTCGATTGCCAGAGGTTGCACGGGCAGTCCCGTTTGGTTGTGGAATTGTACGGTTGCGTAATCGGAATCGCTCTCAAACAGGTGTGCGCACGTTAAAAGGTACGCCCGCCCCTGATAACGAATCAGCGTTCCGGAACCGTAACTATTCGATGTTTTGGACGCCACGGCAACCCTGACAACAGACTTCTGGATTCCATCAGGCTGACAGCCTTCGCCTGTACAGATCATCCCCATCTGAATCGCGCCGAACTCAAGATCAATGTCGTTTGCCGCCCCGCAATGGGCTGCAAAAAGGCATAATACGGCTGTAATAACAGATTTTGACATAGTAATACTCAATTTTTACTGAAAAAGAATAAATAGAAACGAAAGATAAAACTTGGTGCGATCCACTTGCCTGAAACTTCGTTCAGACAGGAATTAAGACGACGGGGACAGGTTATAAGATTGTCATACGACAGGATTCGGGCTTCTACTTTTTCGCCATCTGAGCCTCTTTCGCTCGACGAATTGCCTCGTATCGCTTTTGCTCTGCCGGACGAAGTTCAAGAGTGTTGTACCGCACCGAGCCGGTTTTCAACGCCTTCTCTGACGGGTCAGATTCCCTGAAAACGTCGGACTCAGTGTACTCTTCGTACTCAACCGGATGTTTACAAAGCTGATTGTAATGCTTTATCAAACAGTACGGGCACGGCATAGAAACTTTCCTGTTACAAATCGGGCAGACGCCTTTTTCGGCTTGCTTGTTCCGTAAAGACGTCGTAATAACTTTAGCCAGATGTTTCATAATAAGCTTCTTCGGGTTAAGACGACGAGCGCTGTCCATCGCCCGTCTGACAGCGTTGCGAGAAACGCCCGTCTGACGACAAATTTCCGCTTCGGAATGACCTTCCAGGGTCAGCTTGACGATCTGCTTCCTTTTTTCTTTTGCAATCATTGGTAAATTCCTCCTTTAACGTTTGAACTTGTTATTGCCAATAATGATTATATTATTTATACTGAAACGACTTGAGTTTTTCCGATGTTAAGCCTCTAGCTGCTAGCTTCTAGCTATTAGCTTGATAAACCTGATTCGTGCATTATCGCAAGAAATAGGGATAAACAAGCTAGCGGCTAGTAGCTAGGAGCTAATAGCTCATTTTTCAGGAAATTTCAAGTAGAACAAGTATATTAAAACCTTAATAACATAAAAATTACAGCAACAACGATTGCCAACGATGGGAGCAGTATAGCGCCTACCCCCCGATTTGTCAAACGGCTAAAGGTACAATTTCGCCAAAAAATCTTAAAAACAGTTTAGCCTGTTCTGAAGCTGAGAATCCCGGCAATTTAGAAAACGTTCGCGCACGTTATAACCGCAATAAGAACAGCGAAAACTGCGAAGAAAAGCAGGGAATTCCAGCCGATTGGCATGGTCGCCCCCTTGAGTTCCGCTCGAAGAAGCCGCTTGAGTTTGAGCCAGGCGGCAGGGCTGGACTGGTTATCGTTTGAAACGAGAGTAACGTTGTTCAGAACGGAAAACGATTCCAGACGCAGGCTCATATTAAGAGCAGGAATGTACAGGCTGTTCCCCGCCCAGACAGACCGTTCGTCCAGCCGGCTGGCAACGGTTTGAAGAACCGACTTCAACCGCGACCCACCGATATTATATACGACTATTCTCGTCCGACTATAGATAATTACCAGAGCTGAGATGAGAACGTAAAGATTTGCCAGCAGAAGCCAGACTTTGTCCCCAAACCTGACAGCGGCGTTGACCGGGTAAAACAATTCCATCGGGCCGGCGAAAACCATGCCCGCGCACGCGGCGCTCAGCGCTGCCATATCGACAGCGCCGCCAACGACAACCGACCGTCGAGAGGCGTGAACGACCCCTAAAAGGAAAAAATAGACCGCCAGCGGAATCAACGACAGGTTTATAGAAAAAACGTCCATGCCGGTATTATACATTTTTCCCATAAAAAAAATAGAGCAGATTTCCCTTTCCGGACAACGCCTCCGGGCGGCGGTCTCCGGGGCGCGGGTATTACCCGCCAAACAAACTCTAACTAATACGCGAACAATGTCCGCGTCCCGGAAGCGTTACCCGCCAAAATTACGCCCCGGAAGTACGCCAAACAACCAAAGAGGGTGCGCTCAATTTTGGGTTGCGAAAATAGGCAAGATGACAAGTCTGGAGCATTAGCAATCAGATATGATTGTCATTAGCCCCGAAAGGGGCGCCACAAATGTAACCGTGGGGCGTAAGCCCACGGACATGCGCTCAAAAAATCTTTCTTAATCGAGTCAGTCCCTTTCCCACTCGCGGCGCCTTGAGGCGC
>JAZQDP010000313.1:0-5238 GCA_045546875.1 Thermoguttaceae bacterium
ACCTCTGGGAAGTGCCCCCGTAAATACTTACAGCGTACAAACGGGGATGCTAAAGGGAGCAAATGGCTTATACATAAAGACGCCCTAAAGCCCAAGGCTCCCTATAAACAAATTAACACAAAAGAACTAGGACAGAAAGAAGTAGAGCTAACCTTTTCGCTTCTCCGCCAACGCCAATAGCATATCTTCTGTACTATGGTCATAAATACGCGCCATGTCTAAATTAGCATGTCCAGCTAACTTAGCTGCCAGTTCTACTCCGTATTGCTTTACATTTTCTGTAAAGGCAGTATGCCGGAGTTGATAGGCAGTCCAATGCGGTATATTCTCTCCTTGCTTATTGGCTCTTCTTATAGCGTCGGTTATCTGGTTGTTTATGTATTGTGGAGTAATATCCAATAGAATATCCCCATCAGCTGTAGCCCACTTTTGTAAGAGTTCAACCTCTTTCTCTGTGAACACAATAATACGTTTATATCCAAAGCGTTCTGTTTTACCCTTAAAAAGTCAAGGGGACGGAAATAATTGGCGCCTATCTGGGTGCGGTAAGACATTTCCGCAACCTACTAATCTGTGCGCTTTACCCTATCGCCCCCTTAATTTTATTTTAACAGTCCGTCCGGGTCTTGCCCCAATAAAGACGGAATTCCCAAGAGGATAAATCCGAAATCTTCCAGGACGCCCTGCGACGGTCGGTCAAATTGAATTCTCCAGACGCCGGCGGGCGGGGTCTTTCCTTCTTCCGTAAAGTAGCCAACTGCGGCAGAGATGTTGTCCTGCTGCCATATCTGATTCCCAGCCGGGTCGAAAATCGTTGCCTTGACTTGCTCTGCACCTGCCCCAAACGCCTTGACGCCGAACTCTTTGGTTCCTTCCGGAACGTAAAAATACAGACTTCCAACGGAGTAAACCAGGCGAACCGATTTCTCGCCGTTAATTACGACTGGGACGCTGAATGGCAGTTTTACTTTGACGTGATCATTCAACATCGGAATACAATATTGACTCTGTTCAAAACCGTAACATTCACACAGAGCAACGGAGTGAGCGCCGACTTCAACGTCAATTTTATAAACGCCGGTTTCAGACGCGGCGAAAACGTATACCTTCTGTTTACCCAACTCGGTGGACTCGAGTTTTGTTGTCTTGCCGGACGGCGAGGTGAGCAAAACCGGTTTGACGGCGCCGTCTGACCGTCCAACTCGGCGTTGTTCCAGGACAAAACGGATTCCCAGACCGCTTTTCGCGTAGAGCAAGTACTGCGCCTGATGGCGGCAATAAATCCGATCGAATTTTTTCGGTAAATCGGAAGCGTCATTTACGGGAACAAGCGCTTTTGCGTCAAGTTTCAAACGGGGGAGTTGTCGAGCGTTAATCGATGGAAAGAGCTTTTGAACGACGCGTTTGTCAAGAGTAAAAGTTTGTTCAGAACCGTTTGAAACGAGTGTGATCGTCCCGCTGACGTCGGAAATGCCGTAACCGTTGATTGACGAGTCGATGTAATTCATAACAGGGCGCTCGCCGTCGATTCCGGTACAGTCATCAATAACCGTTACGTTTTTGAATGTAACCGTTCCAAACGGAGCATCGTCATTTGGTCTGGAAGAAAGGAAAATCGGGCTTTGATACACCGCATTTTTCTCGTTTGGGCGAATAGCGCAGTCTTTGAGAGTTGTATTTTCAATTTCGACGCTTGCGCCGTTTTGCGCCAAAGATCGAAGCTGAATTCCCCCTCGGTCGTTTTCAAAGCGGCAGTTGCGAATAACAATTCGCCCGGTCAGCGACTCGTCTTCCGTATTGTTGGTCGTCAGCGCGACTGACGCTCGGGCGTTGTTTCGGGAAACGACGTTATCCAGAACAATGCCAACGTCGCCGGACTTTCGTTTCAGATTTGGCAAGTACATGTCAATGCCGGCGCCAGCGTTGTTTTCGCAAACGCAGTTTCGCATGACGCAGTTAGCGAGTTTTTCGTCGTCCTGATTCGGCTCAAAGTCAATTCCCGCCTGCGGCGCGGTTCCCCACGTGTTGCGGAGAATCGTATTTTCAATAAGAAGGTTTTCAGCCGTAATGACGCTGATTCCCTGTCGATTGTTTCCGTCACAGACGACGTTTCGAATCGTAACGTTTTTGTTTGTAACGCCGTGGATGGACTTGCCCAGATAGATGCCGTCGCCGCCGGAATCAACCAGGTTCAAGCCGTCAACAACGATATTGGACGAGCTTTTAATATTCAACGCGTGACGCCATTCCGCTTTCTTATACGGCGCTTGATGATAATCGGTTTTTCTCATGCGAAGCGTTGCCGTCCCGTTTTTTTCTGCGCGAAGCGTAACGTTCGATTGACTAACAATTCGTACTAGGGAATCGGCTGCCCCGAGAAATTCTCCTTTTTTGGCTAACAATTCCACCTCTTGAGCAAAGACAATCTCCCGGTTTGACTTTATCGATAACGGTCGAACGATCCATGGGAATTTCTTTCCATCGATAACAGGACAATCGATAATAATCGTCGGAGCGTTACAATCCAAAGCCGCCTGTAACTGAGCGGTGGAATCTTGTGCGTCAACCCCCCACCAAATCGCGTGAGCTGTTTGAATCTTGCCAGCAGCAACGTCTGCTATCTTTTGTTCGTCCGGCACAATCGTTTGAGCGTATGCCGGGATGCCAATCGTTAAGAAAATCAAGGCTATAGTAAATCGCCGAAGAACCGAATTAACAAACATATTAACCTCTCTGGGAAAATAAAATTAGCTCACAGACAGTTGTCCGTGAGCCTTAAATCAAGTGGAAAACGCATTAATAACGTATAAAATTATTGTTGACGATTGCCTGTCATACCTCCGCCGGGGCGATTTCCACTGGAACCTCCTGGACGGGAACCTTTACTAGCTCCAGAACGTTGCGGACCGTTGCTGCCAGCCGGACGTCGCGGACGATCGCCAGCAGGACGAGGCGGACGAGGAGCCGAATCGGAAGCCGGACGAGAAGAAGCAGTTTCCTCTGAAGACGCTTTTTTATCGTTAGACGATGACGTTTTGGGAATGCTTAACGGACAAATGATGCAAAGCATTTTACGTCCAGTGCGTTTGGGAGGAGAATCAATTCGAGCAATGTCTTGTAATGCGGTAACAAGTTCGTTGATTTTTTCTTCGCCTTTGTCCAAATGCGTAATCTCACGACCTGTATAGCTCATTGTAATCTGAACTTTACATTTATCGTTGATAAATCCGCGCGCCTGATTAATGCGAACCTGTAAATCATGGGCGCCAATGTTAGGGCTAAGACGAACTTCCTTGGTTTTAATCTGATTGCTTTGAGGACTTTGGGCTTTCTTGTTTTGCTGATATTTGTATTTGCCATAGTCCAAAATTCTGCAAACCGGCGGTTTAGCGTTGGGAGCAACTTCAACCAAGTCCAGCTGAACGGAATCAGCCAGTTTCAAGGCTTCTTTAGTTGGCATAACGCCGCGAGATACGCCTTTTTCATCAATTACGAGAACCTCTGAAATACGAATCTGTTCGTTGACTCGTTGCTTAGGAGTTGAATCCTTGCGTGGATAGGGACGTCCTTGGGACATCGTGTTAAAAACCTTTCTGTTAAACCAGGGAATTTCATACAGAGATCTATGAAAGCCTAATTAATCTTGCATTAGCTTAAATTATAGGTCATGTTCTCTGAAAACAAATTTTATTATAATTATCATACTATAAAATAGGCGCTTTATCAAGAGAATTTCACAAAAAAAAGACGATTTTTTAAAATTTTTTCAAAAAACTTTTAAAAAGGGATTGATAATAAAAATAGATAAAGTATAATGATTATATCGATTGGGTAATTCTCCTTGTAGTTAATTGAACGTTTAACTGCACCCGAAAGATGCATTCGACTGTTAATTATGCGTGTGGACAGTCGGTATAACCTGTAATGAGTAATATTGAAGTGGTTCTCGGTATTACCATTGCAGGTTTTTTTATTCAACATCTTCAATCGTTCTCAAATTGTGAAACTGCAATTCTCCAAACGGTTAGATCATCAAATCCTCTTCTTGCAACGTTTTATGTATAAACGAACCGCAGTTTAGTTCCGAACCGGGAACGCGAACTGGAATGTATCGTTCCGTACTTCCGTAAACATAACCGTCTTTATAACGCTCTGCCAAAATACAAACTTTTTTTCCAACCTGAGAATAAAAGTAACGTTTGCGGAGCCTTTCTTCCAGTTGAGCCAGCCGCTGCGCTCTTTCCTGTTTGACAGCAGGCGATACCTGATTTGGCATCGCTGCCGCCGGCGTTCCTTCTCGTGGGCTATAGCGAAAAATATGGATTTTGGAAAATCCCGCTTCTTCGCAAAGAGACATCGTCTGTTCAAAATCGGATTCCGTTTCGCCCGGAAAACCGACAATAACGTCGGTCGTAAGCGCAATGTCGGGAACATATTCTTTAGCCCTCTGACATCGATGCAAATATTCTTCCGCCGTCGAAGGACGGTTCATGGCTTTCAATACGCTGTTCGACCCGCTTTGCATGGAAATGTGCAAGTGCGGGCAGATTTTATCAGGATTGTCGCGAATGAACTCTAAAAGACGCTGGGAGACTTCGTGAGATTCCAAAGATGAAATTCTCAGTCGAAAGTTCAAGTCAATTGTTATCAGTTGAGCAATTAAATCGTCAAGCGTCAAACCTTTAAGTTCCGGATTCTCAAATCCTTCGCCGTAAAACCCAAGATGAATCCCGGTTAGGACAATCTCTCGATAGCCGTTGCAAACCAATCGCTCAATTTCGTTACGAACCTGATTTGGCTCTCGGCTTGTTAAACGGTTGCGAACGTGAGGAATGATACAATAGGAGCAAAACTGTCGACAACCGTCTTGCACTTTCACAAAGGCGCGCGTGTGTTCAGAAAAATTTTCAATCCCTGTTGGCGCTTCGATACACCCCTGCTCTATTAACCAATCCCCAAGTTTTGATTTATCGGCAAGAACGACCGAATCATTCCCGGCTTCTAACGCCAGAGCGTTGGCTTCATTGGGATTTTTCGTTGCCCAACACCCCATGAGTATCATTTGAGCGTGCGGATAATCTCGATGTAGCTTTCGGATTATATGCCGAGACTTGGCGTCAGAATCCGCTGTTACCGTACACGTATTGACAACAATAACGTCTGGAATCTCGCCAGGAGCCGCATTGCGAGCGCCCAACTCGTACAATCCTTCCAGCAAATACCGCGTTTCGTATTGGT
>JAZQDP010000314.1:0-2720 GCA_045546875.1 Thermoguttaceae bacterium
CCCCCCCCTCTGTCAAGAGTTTTTATTGTACAGTAATCGACTCAATCGCGACGCCGTCCATGCGGTTACAGTAGCAGCCCATCACGCGGGCGTCTATAATGTACGGGATATTCCGAACGGAACCGTCGCACATAACGCCCTGTAAAAAAGCGGAGTGAGCAGAACCAAAAAACTGTGGGCAGTTGCCGGGCGAGCTTTCAAAAAATGTTTTTTCGTCTCTGGTTGGCATACGGTATGCGGAATTGGAGCGGGTTATACTGGAACTGACAACTTTTGGCGCCATATTGGAATCGGTGGTAAAAACGTCTGGACGTTTGGTTTGTCCCTCAAAAGCGGGTCCCCAGCGCGTTGTATCCCAGTCGTAACCCTGATACGCCGGACCGTTATCGCAGCCGTTTTGACCGTTAAAATAGTGATTTATCGGCAAATATTTCTCTGCGATACACAGCGTATTGCTTAACCCGTCTTTGACGTCCGCCGCTGAATACTGAGAAGCAATATATGAAATGCCGGAGTTTCTGTCGTTGCCCATATCTCCGCAGTTTTTATCCAGGTTATTCCATTTGGCTACGTTAGGGTTTGCATAGATTGCGGAACTGGAACCGGCGCAACTCGGCAAATCAACGGTCATTTGGGGATTCGGGTAATTCCCCCCGTTGACAGCGTAGTCCGCTCTGGCGTGAACGGCTTGTTTGGTAGCGTTGTACGTGGTTTGCCCTGCAGAGTTGGGATAAGGCTTATTTTGACGTCGGGAAGGGCAGTTCATAAACTTTGTTGGCGTTCGGTTCAATTCGCCGATAGCGTTCATACGGTTAGAGTCTGAATAGGTCGTTCCCATTCCCAATCCCAGTTCCCACAAAGCGGTGTTTTCCGTATAGGGCAAAATATTATACATCCATCCTCCCGGCTGAAGGCGGCTGTGCCCCATGTTGGGATCGCCCATCCAGCCGAACCCCCAACCGCTGGCAGGCCAATTGCCGTTGGCTTCATGATGGCTTTGGAACCCAAGTCCCATTTGCTTGAGGTTGTTTTTGCATTGAAGTTGCCGCGCAGCTTCTCTGGCTGACTGGACGGCGGGAATTAACAATCCGACTAATACGGCAATAATCGCAATTACAACCAATAACTCTACGAGCGTAAATCCTTGACGTTGACGTACTGACATTTTAAACGGCTTAATTTTATACCTATTAACCAAACAAATTTTTACGGTGAATATTTAACCATCTTATAACTCTAATCATTATTATAATTTATTCGAAATAAATTTAAATACCGATATCACTTGTATAGTTGAAAAAAAGCGAAAATATTTAAGTTATTTTTTGGGGTGAGCGACACGGGAAGTCAACATTTTTCAGTTGCAAAAGTAGACAATATTGACGATTGACACGGAGTAGTCCGGTTATCGGCAGTCCTCTGCACGCATTGGCGCCCAAGATAGGCGCCATCCAGAGAATGATTCCGGCTTCGTCTTTTTGGTATTCACACTTCTCAGCAGGGCAATGGTTTTGATAAAAGAAAAAGCATCTGGGAATTAATGGGAACTGCCGGGAAAAGAATCCTTATTCTGTTTGCCGTCCCATTTTCTCGTAACGAGCCTAAATATCTTTAAAACTTCGCGAACTTTGCGAACTTTGCGTGAGATTATATAAACGATCGCCTACCAGCGAATGCGTAATTCCGTTCGCTAACGCGAACTTCATTACCGTCTTCCATTTTTCGGATTCCCCAAAATTTGAACGTTCCTCCTTCCTTCCCTGCCCCCCTTGCGTTTTACCTATAAACATTATAATAATATATCTGAAGAAACGATTAAAAGGACAGACGTTCTTGTCGTAACTGCGTAAAAATCGCGCGCACTGCGGTTGACGGCGAACCGTCAATGCATAGCAGTTTAACGCAGCGCGCAGACAGGTTCATTTACCATTATTCCTTAACCATGGAAGAGATCAAACAACAACTGACGGCAGATTTAGCAGCGGCAAAAAGCGCGGCTGACATTGAAAACGTCCGTATTAAATACCTCGGCAAAAAAGGGCTTGTAACCAATGCGGCAAAAAGCGCTAACTTTGGCGCGATGTCCGTAGAAGAGAAAAAGCAGTTCGGGCAGAAGCTCAACGACCTGAAGAATTTCGCTACCGAGGCGATTACTCAGGCGGCTGAAAAAGCGAAATCTGCCGCGCCGTCAAAAAAGAAAAACGCCATCGATTTAACCATGCCCGGCGAGCCGTCAACAATTGGCTCTCTGCACCCGGTTACGCTCGTTCAGATGGAATTGGAATCCATTTTCCAGGGTATGGGATTTATGGTCTATACGGGACCCGAATGTGAAGAAGAGTTCTACAATTTCGACGCGGTCAACATTCCGTCTGATCACCCGGCGCGAGAAATGCAAGACACGTACTGGATGACCAACGGTCGTTTGATGCGAACGCACACGTCCGCTAACCAGGTTCGAACGATGAAAAAGTTCGGCGCGCCGTTAAAGGCGATTTTCCCCGGTCGCTGTTTCCGCAACGAAGCCACGGACGCCTGCCACGAAAACACGTTTTATCAGTGCGAAGGACTGATGATCGACAAAAACATTTCGGTCGCCAACCTGATTGCTGTTATGAAAACCGCCTTGAGCGAGATTTTCCGTCGAGACGTTAAAGTTCGGCTTCGTCCCGGCTTCTTCCCGTTCGTTGAACCCGGTTTTGAACTGGATTTGAACTGCC
>JAZQDP010000315.1:0-4589 GCA_045546875.1 Thermoguttaceae bacterium
CCCTATCCCCTATACCCTACTCCCCAACTATGAAAATGAATTCATTAATTAGATTATTTGCCGTTATCCTGTTTTGCTGTAACATTTCGCTTGTCTACGGACAGGAATCTACCAGTTCTGCGCCGGATCAGCGTGTCGTTGTTCGCGTTGCGATGTACTCTGACAAAGGCGTTGGACCGAACGCGTATAAGAACTTCCCGCCGATTTTTGAATCCGCCCCGCGATTCGAGATGACAAAAGTTACCGGTCAGCAGATTCGCGACGGCATTCTGGACAACTTCGACATCTTCCTTCTTCCCGGCGGGATGTCGTCCACAGAAGCCGAGTCGATGCAGCCTGAGGGCGTCAAAAAGCTCAAGGAGTTTATCAAGTCGGGAAAAGGCTATCTCGGCTTCTGCGCCGGCGCGTATTTCCCGATTGATCAGCGGTTCATGGACAACGCTCAGATGAAAACGCGAATCTGGCAGCGCGGCTTGGCGTTTCTGAAAGTCGAGCCGACCGACCTGGGCGTTAAGATTTTCGGCGAAAAGTACCGGGGAATTCAGATCTGCCGGTATCACAACGGACCGATTATCAATATCAACATGAATCCGCTTTTACCGCCGGTTCAGCCTTTGTGCTTTTACCGGTCTGAGGTTTCCAACCTCGGTTCCGCGCCGGGACTTCAAATCAATTCGCCTGCAATTGTATTAACGACCTACGGAAAAGGCACGATAATCACCGTCAGCCCGCACCCGGAATACACGCCCGAACTGTACGGAATCGTGCTGGGATGTCTCAACCATCTGGCGGACAACATTCTTTACGGTCAGCCGGAACAGAGCGTTATTCGCACGGGAACAACCCCGTCGGAAGAGAATATGGCTGTTCGCCAAAAGATTTTAGACTACATGCGCTCCATGGCGGAAATTGAATGGACTCCGTCTGAAGACCTGGAATGGTGGGCGGATAAAAAGCGCGTTCTCTATAAAAAGGGAGAGACGTACAAGGGAATTCCCTACTCTCGCGAATGGCAATGGTCGAATCTGGAAGACTTCAAAACGTATCTCGAAGAGCGTGACGGAAAACTCGTCTACGTCGGTCCGACGGAGTACTATCAGTACAAAGGCAACGCCTGCGCCTGTTCCTGCTCAATGTCTTGGCGAACCGTCTGTCCGGACTTGCCGATTCTGAAAACCATCAAATTGGAACCGGGAAAGATTTACATTTCTTCCAGCGTCGACGGCAGAACGCGTCAGGCGTTTTTGAAAGTCGGCGACTACAAAATGACGAAGTACGACGATTCCAAAACCGTCGTTAAGGACAACGGAAAAGACGCCATGTTCGCCTGTTACGCTCAGCTTCTGCCCGGCGACGGACTGGTGAAACGTCCGGACGGGCACGCGATGATGGTTATGTCCGTCAATGCGGAAAATCAAACAGTCAACATTATTGACCATTATGGTGTGGAAAAAGGCAAAAAAGAACTGGTTAATAAGAACCAATCATGGCACGTTGATCAGCAGTATACGTTTGAACGGTTGTTCGAAGAAGGATACCTTCCGATCAGTCCGTTTTTCCTAAATGATTAAAGGAGTAAACTATTATGAACATTTCAAAGTTAATTAACAGAATCGCCTTTGCCTCGCTGGCGGCGGTTTTTGTTACAGTCTCAGCATCCTGCTCAACTATTTATGGAGATCAAACAATGAATGACACCGTGTATCAATTCCGCGTTAAAGCCCGCACCGGTGAGAATGTTTCGCTGGAGACGTACAAGGGCAAGGTTCTTCTCATCGTCAATACAGCTACGCGCTGCGGCTTCACGCCACAGTACGAAGGACTGGAGGCGATGTACGAGCGACTTAATGGCAAGGGTTTTGAATTGCTTGATTTCCCTTGCAATCAGTTTGGACAGCAGGCGCCTGGGACGGCAGAAGAAATACATTCTTTCTGCGTTCTTAACTACAAGACTGCTTTTCCACAGTTCGCGAAGGTCGATGTCAATGGAGACAACGCAGCGCCGCTATTCAAGTTTCTTGTCGCCAACACGAAATTTGAAGGTTTCCCACCAGACGGCAAGATCGCTCCCATCCTTGAAAAGATGCTAAGCAAAGCAGATCCTGATTACACCAAGAAGTCCGACATTAAGTGGAACTTCACGAAATTTCTCATCGGCAAAGATGGTCGAATTATCCGACGGTTCGAGCCGACAGCGCCACTGGAAGACATCGAGGCGGCTATCCGACAGGAGCTGGCAAAATGAAAAATGAGGTAACAGACAGTGTAACGCGCGAACAGCGTATCACTCGTACAAGCATTATTGGAATCGGCGTAAACGCGCTACTGGCTGGGTTCAAGGCGACTGTAGGCGTTGTCGCGGGGTCCGTGGCGATTATCCTCGATGCTGTAAATAACCTGACAGATGCTTTAAGCTCCGTGCTGACGATTGTCGGCGTGAAGCTGGCGCGGCGCACGCCTGACTCTATGCATCCATTTGGTTACGGACGCGTGGAATACTTCAGCGCCGTATCAATTGCCGCACTCGTTCTCGCTGCAGGCGCTGGCTCGCTTGTCGAGTCAGTTCGCAAAATCGTTCATCCTGAAACGCCTGAATACGGAGCCGCTACGCTAATCATCGTTGCAGTGGCTGTTTTTGTGAAATTGGCTCTAGGTCGTTACGTCTCAGCGCAAGGTTACGCCTGCAACTCCGAGGCTCTTGTCGCCTCTGGCGCCGATGCAAGCTTTGATGCTTTCATCTCAGCTTCGACTCTGGTCGGAGCTATTACCCTCATTACAACGGGAATCAACTTGGACGGATGGATCGGCGCCGCGATTTCACTCTTTATTCTCAAGGCAGGTATGGAAATGCTACTTGGTTCGGTTGGGAATATCATGGGGAGGCGTCCCGATGCACTACTTACGCAGCCGATTCGCGAGACGATCATGAATATCGACGGCGTCCTAGGCGTCCATGACCTTATTCTCCACAACTACGGTCCGGACGTTGCTATTGGATCTGTCCATGTGGAGGTGGCAGCAACGTTGACTGCAGCTGAAGTTCACTACATTACACATGCCGTGCAAAAAGCAGTAATGGATAACCACCGAATCGTTCTGACAGTCGGCGTGTACGCCATTGATCCATCGCGAGAGGACGAACGAACCCGGATTGAACAGGTTGCGTTGAATCATGATGGCGTCGTTGGCGTCCATGGAATTGTCTTCGACGACAAAAATGCTGTCGTCTATTTCGACCTGCTGGTAGATTTTACCGTCCGCAATCGCTCGGCGCTCAGGGAAGAAATCCAAACAGAACTGGCGGCATCTTTCCCCGGTAAGACTCTTGAGATTGGAATTGATACCAATTATTCAGATTGAAAAAATGAAAGCAACATTTTCCTCCTGCCTACAGCCTTATTACTATTTTTATCCCAACTAACCAATTTACACTATCATGAAGCATCCATATACAATCGCATTGTTGTTTGCGATGGCGCTTTTCGCCCTTAGAACAGCCTTTGCCGAAGCGCCTCAAATTTCTCAAGAAGCTCAAAAAACGATTCAGGTTGCGTTGATCGCTCCACAGGGCGACAAACAAGAAGCAGAGCTTATTTCCGTTATCGGCAACAAGGACTCGACGATTCAGATTACTCTACTTGACGGTCAGCAAGTTCGCGATGGCGCTCTTGACAAGTTCGATATCGTTATTCTTGCCGGTTCGAGTTGTTCTTCTCTAGCTCAATCATTACAGGAACAGGGGATTAAAAACCTCAAAAATTTCATTAAGTCTGGTAAATGCTATATGGGTATTGGCGGCGGCTCCTATTTTCCTATGAACTATGATTTTTTCAACGCTCAAACCAAAAGCCCCAAATGGGAACGCGGCATTGGCAACCTCAAAATTGAGATGACGGAGCTGGGCTGTACGGTTTTCGGAGAGCAGTTCAAAGGCGAACACGACGTCAGTTACATCAACGGACCTGTTCTCAATCTCAATATCGATAAACGCCTGCCGCATGTTGAAGTTCTGGCGAAGTACGCAACGGAATTCCACGAAAACGACGTCCCGGAATACGTTCAGATCAATTCCCCCGCGATTATGCTTTCCACCTACGGAAAGGGAACAGTCCTTGTCTTTGGCGTTCATCCGGAACGAACGCCGGCGCTGCAAGACCTCGTTCTTATCGGTCTGCGGCATCTGGCGGAAAATGTCCGGTTCGGCAAGCCGGTTGAGGAGATTATCCGCACCGGCGAAAACGCTTCCAAGGACAACTGCGAAGCGCTCCGAAAAGTTACGCTGGACTATATGACAGCCATGGCGGAAGTGGAATGGATTCCCGCAAAGGACATCGTCTGGTTCCGTCCCAAAGACGGCGTTAAATTCCACGCGGGCGAAAAGTACAAGGGGCTTCCGTACACCCAGCCGGGGCGTTACACAACTCTCGAGCAGTTCAAGGAAATGATTAAAACGGAAGACGGCAAACCGATTTACGTCGGTCCGATTCATCCGACTTCGTATCGCGGCAGCGACTGTTCCAGCTCCTGCTCAATGGCGTGGCAGCGCACCATTCCCAACTGCCCAATCTGGCGAACGGCGAGAATGAACC
>JAZQDP010000316.1:0-6638 GCA_045546875.1 Thermoguttaceae bacterium
AGGAACGTCTTTAAGGGGAACCCAGAAATATGTTTTAACGCGGTTTCTATCCTGCTGAGATTTAACGTGACAGCAGTCGCAGCGGCGGGTTATCGCCTCGCGCATGGCGACCTGTTCCTGCCACGCATGTCTTTCCAGAACCGGAATGCTTGATATGTAATATCCCACTCCGCCGGACGCTTCCGCAGCGTACGTGCCGGCGAAGTTCGCCCCGGCGTCAATCCAGTGTCGAATCACAGACTGTTCCTCCGGCGGCATTTTAACGCCCTGATGCCCTTCTTCAATCAGCTTGACAAGCCGGCTGGAACCCGTTCCGATTTCGTACGGGTTGAAGTTGCTTGTCGCCCGGTTTCGGTTGTCGCCCAACAGTCTGTACCAGCTCAAATGCGTATAAGAGATGGTATACATGGGCGTCCAGTGTCCGGAGAGGTTAATTCCGCCGTCTTCCCGTCTTGGGTTGTGACAGCTAACGCAATGTTTGTCCAGAATCGGCTGAATGTCGCGGGGGAAGTCAAAAACGCCGTGGAAGTCCGGTCCGAGGTCTTTCATGTCCGCAACCGGCTGAATTTCTGACGGCTGATTGTTGTGCATGATTCGGAACAGCTTGTCTCTGTCGTCGCCGGTTGGCGTGAGCGTTCGTTCTTCGTGACAGCCGATACAGGTTGTGTTCTCGCCCGGCATGACGGAAACGAACGAGTGCATTCTCTTAACGCAATGCCCTTTCTCGTCCATGGCAAGAAACAGAACCGGTCGGTTGGCTGGCAGTTTGAAGTATGCGGAGCCGTCTTCGCTGACCGGGACTGTTCCCAAAAGACGTTCAAGAGTAAACGTGCCGTAAATCGACATCATATCCATTCCGCCTGAGTAATGGATTGGTTTGGGCAGCGTCTCGTAAATGAGCAGATATTTAACCGTACCCGGCTTTACGCCCTGCATTTTGCGACCCTTATACAGATTCGCCATGGCAAGCGTACCGTAATCTTTTGTATAGTCCGTCTGGTTCATGATAACGCGCTCTCGCGGCCGCGTCATTAGCGGACGAGGTTCGTTGACCATGTAACCCTGCGAGCTGAGTTCAGCAGGAAGTTTGAACAAAATGGACTTCCGCCCCTGACTGTTAATAACCATGATTCTATCGTATGACGCAGCCATGAAATGGTCTTCGTCAAACGCCCACGGGTCGGAATAATTCGCATCAGGAGTGATGTTACACATGGATTTCAGCTTGTCCGGTCCGGCAGTCGGATCGATAACGGCTAATCTGCCGTAATGCTCTGTTTTGCCGTGTCCGGGGCTGTTGGAACAGACGATTTTCTGCGAGCCGGGAATGGGCTTGGCGTCTATGAATACGCCGCCGGGATGCAGGTTTCCAAACAGAACCATCTGACGCGTACCGTCCTGATTCATCGTCCAGAGATGATGATAATGAGTCTGCGAGCGGTCGACGTATTCCCAGCGCATGTACGCTATCTGCCCGTTGTTGAGAACCCAGGGCGTGTTGTCATGTTCGACGTTGCAGGAAAGCATGCGGATATTTGAACCATCCGGATTGCATTTGTAAATCGTGCCGACGTGGGTCAGCCAGCAGCCAACGTAGCGATTGGCTCTGGATGAACAAAAAACGATAGAGTCGTCTGGCAGATAGGTCGGTTCGTAGTCGTCCCAGCCTGGGGGCGCAAAGTCGCGGGTTTTGGGATTGCATCTCGCTTTAAAGCGCCAGCCGGGCGTTTCGTCTGGAACGACGCCTTCTGGCAGTTTCAGTGGAATATCTTCTCCAACGCCGGTAATCTGTTTTAGTCCGGTTCCGTCAACGTTGATTTCGTACAGACTATAATGATCTTTCCCGGACGGGCAGTACGAAAAGAGAATCTTTTTGGCGTCATAATGGACGTTGGGATCTCGAATCATGCCGCCTTTATCTTCAAAAATAGTGCGAAGTTTCTTCGTTTTGACGTTGTATGCGTACAAAGCCCCGCCGGAATTGTTTTGATATGGTTTGTGATAGACGTTGTCAGCATAGTATCCGAAATTGGCGTACCAGTGTTCGTATAAGTGTTTGCGAGTACAGAAAATAATCTCGTCCGGAAGAACGGATTCGACAAACTCGTCAAACAGCCCTGGCACAATGGCTTCTTTAATTTGAGCGTCCGTAGCGGGTTCGGCAAAGACCATAATTTCTTCCGCGCCGGAATTGGGACGGCCGTAGTCGGAAAGAAATTTTATGGTAATCGACCGTACCGTCGTTTTGGGAAAATCCAGCCGCTGAGGGTCAGGGACAGGCTTGAGCTTCGTTTTGAGAACCGGCGTTTGGAAACCGTTGAGATAAACCTCGACGTCCTTAAATCCTTCGTCCTCATAAGTCGCGCCAACGCGTCCAAAATAAACGATCTGCGAGGCTTCAACCGGCTCTTTCCATTTAAGAGTTAAGTTGGCTTTCCCCTTTGCTTTTGCGCCGTTAATCGCCCACGCTATCCCTGCATCGCCTGTATGCGGCTGAGCTATTTGACCGTCAATCGCCTTGGACGCGGAAAAGTCGCTGGAGTATTCAGACGATGCTGTCGCCGTTGCCGTCCGCGCCAGGTTGGGATTGGTAATGTGCGGCGCCAGGTCGTTGAGTTCCGTTTCTGAAAGTGGGATGGTAAAGACCATGATTTCCGCCGCGCCAGAGTTTAGGCGCCCGAAGTCGGACAGAAATTTCAACGTAATGGAACTCACTGTCGTTTTGGGAAAGTCCAGCCGTTGCGGTAAAGCGTTTGGCTTGAGCTGGGTTTTGAGAATTGGCGTTTTGGAATCGTCCAGATAAACCTCGACATCCTTAAACCCTTCGTCAATAAACTGCGCTCCCGCGCGTCCGAAATAAACGATCTCCGACGCCTCGACAGGCTTGTCCCACGACAGAGTGAAGTCAGCTTTTCCCTGCGCTTTCTCGCCGTGCGTACACCACGCTCTACCCGCGTCTCCGGAACGGGGAGCGGCAATCTGACCGTCAATCGCCTTGGACGCGGAAAAGTCGCTGGAGTATTCAGACGATGCTGTCGCTGTTGCTAGCCGCGCCAAATTGGGGTTGGAGGACTCCGCACCCTGAACGTTTGTTATCCATAACAACGACGTCAGCGCCGCCAACGTCAAAACAAGCAAGCTGAATATGGAAACTGTTTTATGTTTCATGACTGTATGGGAGGGTTAGAATTAAAAAGTATATTTCTATTTAGTATAGATTATATCACGATAATATCTGAATTTGAATAGGGGGGAGAAGAAGAAAAATTGAGAGGATTTCTGTCGGAAAGCGGCTCCTTGGCGCCGCTTTCGTACTTGACGGCTTGCCGTCAAGACCATTTGATTATCTGTTGCGGACTTCCATCGGCGATCCAGTATGATTTTCGGTTGTAGCGAAGGGTTTTAGCAGGCAGATTTTCTTTTTGTCTTTTTCGTTCCTTTCGTGTTTTTAAAAATCGGCGGCTGAGACAGCCGCGATCCAGTGGGTTAGAGCGGCTTTCCACGTTCTTTGATTCTCGGAGGCTTCCGCCGCAAGCGTATCGCCAATTGATACTTTGCGAACTTCGCGTACTTTGCGTGAGATTTCCTCAGCGGGTGAAGACGTTATTTCCCCGCTTTCGACCATCGTTTGAGCGCTCGCTCAAACGCTTGGTACTTCGGAGAATCCGCCGGCTTTTCGTCCGCCCAGCGGAACAGACCCCAGGAACCCCATTTGCTCCAGTTCCCCGTTGAGGAGAAATGGCACATCAAGCTGCCGCCGACGTCTTCCCACGCCTGGAAGTATGCGTCGTACAGTTTCCCCATCCGTTCGGAGGCGTTGGCTTCCAGACAAATGGCGTTGAGTTCCTCGCGGTCGTTCGCTCCCCAAAGCCCAACCAGATGCTGACCGGCTTCGTAGCAGACGAGTTCAACGTTGTACTGGTCTGCCAGTTCTTTCTGCTTTTTCATCCACTCAATCGACTGTGGAAGAGCCTGCTTTTCAAGCTGATCCAAAGCGCCGGAAACGCCGCCGCGGATGAATTCTTCTGCGTATTCTTTCGGGATGCAATTCATAAAGTACGGCGCGATTGCCAGAGCGTCTGTTACATCCGAAACGTCCGAATATTTCAGAAGCTGCTCGGAAACGTACGAGTTGGCAGCCTGTGACGCGAGAACGCGAACAAGGCGGTCGGTTCCGCCAAACTCATTTTCAAAAATCTGGAATATCTCCCGCGAGCGGTGAGACGTCCACGCCCAGCCGCAAACCCAGGGCTGTTCGTCAGGAAGGAGCGCTTTCCCTTTCTCCTGAGCGTACCGGCATTGCTCAAACTGCCCGTTCCAGACCTCGTTGGAGTACTCGACGTAAACTTTCAGATTCGGGTTCAAACATTTTTTGATTGTCTGCGCCATGTTGCGTACGAATTCGTCGTCGGCGCGGTGCGGGACGCAGAACCACGGGTTCGCGTTGAGGCGGTTTGCCAGATCGCACAGCAATTCTATCGGAACGCCTTTTTCGGAAAACGTCGCGTCGCCGATCTGCGGTCGATCCGACCATTTCTCCAACTTCGAGCCGTTGGTATGCTGAAGGTCCATATATCGAACCGTATCGACGCCCTTCCAGCGAGCGAGGAACGCCGGGTTCCACGGTTCTGACGGCTGAGCTTCGCACCCGGGGAGAAAGACCAGAATATCCCGGATGTAGTCCGCCGGATCGGTTTCGCGAATCTGCACCCAGAACGCGCCGCGCTGACTATCCACCTGAATTTTGATCTCGTCGGGGTTCTCCTCGACGACCTGAGCGTTCATGAACGTCAGTTTCCCTTTTCCGCGGAATCGAACCGTATAAATCCCGGACGGGTAATGCCCGCCCTCAATTGTGCAAAGCGGCGTTTCAGCGTAGCAGCCCGACTCAAGGCGCCGTACCCAGCCCTGCGAGTCCAGATCCAGCTCCGGTCCTTTGCCCCAGCTGGCGCCCTCGCGCTGGCTAATCCATCTGCGGGACTCCATGAATACATTGGCAAAAGGGAGTTCCGTGTTCCAGTCCGCAACGCCGCCGAAGTTGATACCCATCGCAGGTTTAGCTTCCGAGAAATCGGATGCAAAAAATACGAATGCCAGAACTAGAAAGAACAGACTCGTCAGAGAATATTTTTTATTCATCATTTTAACCCCTTGTAAAAATTTGGAGATTATTTTAATTCTTCCAGCGGGATAACGCTCATGTAGATTGCTGTGTTGCCTTCATGCGAGGAGTAGTATGTTATGTATAGATTGCCGTCACGGATTGTGAAGCCGGGGTAGCTGTTGTCACCGCCACTGGGGAGAATAGCAAAGAGGTTAAAATGACCGTCTTTTTCCAAGTACCCGATTCCGGTTCGACCGTTTACGCGACCACCGGCAAGGATCCGACCGTTCGGGAGATAAATGAAGTTTGGACCTCCGAGCGACGTGCCGCAGTTGACGAATTTCCAGTCGGTATACGGGGCTTTGGCAGTCCCAAAGTACGCGCTACGGTCATTTGCTTCGCGCCGAACGAGAATTTGCATCTCACCAGTTGGAGCGAATCTAACGGTAGCTTCATTTGGTTGTCCTGAAACGTTAAGCTGGGTTATGTTCTGGTAGTGGACACCATCGGTCGTCTTAACAAGAAAAACCTTCCAATCAGAGCTTATTGGCTGGTATATCACGCCGTAGCCAACGTCATTATGCCACGTTACGCGCCAGAGCCAGTCGAGATCGGAATGGATAGCTGGGTCAATTTCAACATTCATCGGAGAAGAGAAAATCTGCCCGTTAGCATTGGAAAATGAAACCTGTACGATGCGACCAACCAGTTTCTGATTGACGTAAATGCTACCGGCCATGAGAACCATCAGACGACCATCCGGAGTTTGGCTAAGCTTGGCGTCGCGCAGGTCAAACGTCTCACGCTGGAGCAGGGCGACAGACTCCCACTTCTCGCCGTCAATGCTACTAAGAATGCGAATTTTGCCGTCGCCATCGCCGGTTTCTTTACCGGGAATGTGCCCAACAGAAGACTCGCGGAACGTGCAGTAAAACTTCCCCTTGAACTGAATGACGTCGGTGAATGCGCAATGTTTTGCGCCGTTCCAGATCATTCGGGACGGGAATTGGGGCATGGTCGGTTCCTGACCCACTGCGAATTGGAACAACAAAGCGAAAATCGCCAGAGACAAAAACAGGATGCGCTTATTCATATATACCTCTCGAAGATGTGGTTTATCCAGCGCCAGCGCGCCGGAAAGAATATTAAAATACAAACAGATTTTGCGCATGCCGATAAAACATACAATATACGCGAACTACGTATTTATATTAATGATAACAAAAGCAAAGAATTCGTCAATACCGATTACCCGCTGGATTAGGGTGCACGCAAATTTTTCCGGCGAAGATAGACAAGATGAGAAGCTGAACCGCGTCTCGAAGAGACGCCATTTCTATAACCGTCGACTTTAGTCTACGGGCGGAGCAGCGCTCTACACTCTCTCCTAATCGAACCCGCCCCTTTTCTTACCCTCCCTCACGCCAGGCGTGAGGGAGGGTAAGAAAAGGGATCTGTCGACTTTTTTTGTTAATCTTTAAGTCCGTGGGTTAAAACCCCATAGGTATCAACTTAAGAAAAAAGGGCGTTAAAA
>JAZQDP010000317.1:0-13393 GCA_045546875.1 Thermoguttaceae bacterium
TGAAAACAAGCTTGTCGCTCAAAATACGTATCGAATGAGAATTGCCTGCCCGGAACTGACGCAAACGTTTCGTCCGGGTCAGTTTTGCATGATTCGTAAACCCGGAACGAACGATCCACTTTTGGGACGTCCGTTTGCGATTTACAATTTATGGCAAGACGACTCCGGAGCCGTTGCCGGCGTTGACGTCATGTATCTGGTTGTTGGCAAAGCGACAACCGGTTTTTCAGAACTTCTGCCAGGACGCCCAATAGAAATCTGGGGACCGTTGGGCAACGGATTCTCGCTCGATTCGTCCGTCAAACACTTGATTATGCTCGCAGGCGGAATCGGTCAGACGCCGTTCCTCACACTGGCAAAAGAAGCTCTTGGCAAAAGCGTTTCAAAGATTACCCTCTGTTACGGAGCGAGATCAAAAGACGCCTTTGCCGGGCTGGACGATTTCAAAAAACTGGGAATAGAAATGGCGTTAACCACCGTAGACGGAACGTCTCCAGACGGGTTCTCTTGCCGACAAGGGTTCGCCACCGACCCGATGAAAGAAATCTTTGAATCTGAACCGACTGAAGATATTCTTGTTTGCGCTTGCGGACCTCGTCCGATGCTCATTGCCGCTCAAAAGCTGATGAACCCGTACAACGTTCGCGGTCAGATGTCGTTAGAAACGCCGATGGCGTGCGGGCTGGGAATCTGCTTTACCTGCGTTGCGAAAATTCAAGACGATTCCGGCGCGTGGGACTACAAGCGCACCTGCAAAGAAGGTCCCGTTTTCGACGCCAAACGAATTCTGTGGGAATAAAAGAAACGGTAGGCAGTAGTAACATTTTCTACTGCCTACATGGCATGAACAATTAGTATTTCCAGTCATCGTCCTGACCTTCGTCATTATCCAGGTCGTAACCGTTTTCGAGGAAGAAATCCAAACGTTTGGCAACTTTGTCAATCTGCTCTTTGTCGCCTTCCATCATGGATTCTTCAAGAGTATCCATAATAACTTCCAAGGTTTCACGTTCTTCAAAGGAAGATTGTTCGTATTGACGTTCCGCGCGTTTGAGCAACGCCGTCCAACGGGCTTTATCTCTGGGAGAAGGTTTCAGCTGACGCAATCTTTCAATGCTCTCGTCAATTTCCGCCTGAGTTAAACCACGCGTTTTGGAAGCAATAACATACTGAGTCGTCTGTCCTGTCGCAACAATCGTCGCCTCCACTTCCAGCACGCCGTTAAGATCGTAGCTAAAACGGATGTCAATCGGCTGTCCTTGTTCGCCTTTGGGAATGCCTCCAACGTTAAATTCCCCTAAAAACGTACATTGATCAACCTTTCGTCCTTCGCCCTGATAGACTTTGACGTTAATTTCCTTTTGGTTTGGATAAACCGTAGAAACTCTTTTTACCTGGCTAGACGGAATTTTTCGATTACGGTGAATAATCGGAAGCATATAGCCGGATTTAAGCGAGTTACCAAATTCTTTACTCACTTCAACGCCCAGGGTAAACGGAGCAATATCGGTAACAGCCATATCTTTAAGGGCTTTGTTGTTTTCAAACAAGCCTCCCTGAATGGCAGCGCCAATAGCAACAACTTCATCCGGATTAAGCCGACATTGCGGTTCAATGCCAAATAAATCCATCATGAGGTTTCGCACCATCGGCATGCGCGTCGACCCGCCGACAAGAATTACCTCGTCAACAGCCGCTACATTCCAGGCAGCATCGGCTAAAACGCGGTTTATTGGAATGCGAAGGCGTTGCAACAACTCGCTTGCCCACATTTCAAACTGTTCGCGCCAAACCGTAAACGAATTCTCAGGCGTTATTTCTTTATCGAAAGAGCCGTCTTCTCGTGGAATTCTGACAATGGCATTGTTCTGGCTGGAAATGGCAATTTTTGCCTTTTCACACTCGAATTTAAGGCGGGAAATCATCAGCGGAAACTTAAATTCCATTTCCTCGAAACTCAAGCCCTTGCTTTTGAGAATTTCAGAAGCAATAACATGAGTAAAATCTTCACCGCCAAGAAAACTGTCGCCAAAAGACGCCTTGACATCAACAATCCCGTCAAACAATTCGACTGCTGAAACGTCAAAGGTGCCGCCTCCCAAGTCAACGACAAGCAGATTTTTGGCGTCTTCCGATTCATGAAATCCGTACGCAATCGACGCCGCCGTCGGCTCGTTAATAAGTCGAACAACGTCAAGCTCTGCTATCTGAGCCGCATTAAGCGTTGCTGTGCGTTGAGAGTCATTAAAGTATGCTGGAACGGTTACTACCGCCTTAAAGTCTGAGTGACCAAAATAATGCTCCGCATCGTTTTTAAGCGACCGAAGAATCAAAGCAGACAACTGCTCTGGCGCGTAGTCTTGACCATTAAGGGTAACCTTGGTATCAGTTCCCATATTACGTTTGAATGCGGTCGTACCCAAATCCGGATGAACGACCATGTAATCTTTGGCTGCAGCTCCAACCAAAACCGTGCCATCTGCGTCTATGCCAACTGCCGACGGGGTCAGCGCCTGCCCCAAACTGTTGGGGATGAGCTTCGGACCGTTTTCAGTCATGTACGCAATTGCAGAGTTGGTCGTGCCGAGATCAATTCCTACAATAATCATAAAATAATCCTTGGTTGGGGTTAAGGAAAAAAACAAAGGAGCGTCAAGTCCCCTTTGACAAAAAAATTGTTTATGCTATCAAATAGTTATATTGTTTATATATACGAATTTCCGAAATTTTTTCTACCTATAAAATTATGAAATCCGTAAAAATTCCTCAAAATTTTCAAAATTATTGCGATTATGTCCAATTTCAAAGAACTTGAACCACATTTAAATCAAAAATTACAAACACTAAAGACCTATCTACTCAATTTAAAGCAAATTTGTATTGCATTTTCTGGGGGTGTGGATAGTTCCGTATTAGCGAAAGCCGCCGCTGAAACTGAAGGGGTTGAAGCAATAGCGCTATGCGCAGTCTCGCCCTCGATGCCAGAACGCGAACCTGAACGGATCGCAACCCTGGCGCGGGAAATTGGAATACCATTACAGTTCGTCCAAACAGATGAAATTTCTGAATTGGAATACCGACAAAATCCGCCAGAACGCTGCTACTTCTGCAAAAAACATATTCTCCAGCGGCTGCTTAAAGCAACGCAAGACAACAAAAAAATAGCGTTGGTTGAAGGCAGTAACGCTGACGACGCGCTCGATTTCCGCCCAGGCGCAAAAGCGGTTCAAGAGTTCAATGTTGCCAGCCCTTTAGCTGTCGCTGGGTTGACGAAAACTGAAATTCGTCAACTGGCGCATTTTTGGGAGCTGTCCGTTGCTGATAGACCGTCTACTCCTTGTTTAAGCAGTCGTATCGCGTACGGGGTAGAAATAACTCAACAACGGCTACGACAAATCGATCAAGCCGAAAACTGGCTCGCCCAATTGGGCGTTTCCCCGTTGCGGGTGAGAGTATTTTCAAACGATGTCGCTGTTATCGAATCTTCAGAACAGTGGATTGAAAAACTCGCACAAAACGATATACGCAAACCTTTGACCGGCTATTTACTATCGCTGGGATTTACACGAGCGCTACTGTCTTTGACAGAGTTCCGTTCCGGATCTATGAACGCTGGAATTAAAAAATAAGGAGTTGTTCGAATCAGCGCTTGCGCCAATTCCACATTCCGATTTTCTCATTCCAAATTGAATCGTTAGTCCAGCGTTCCAAACGCCATCCGCTGTTCCTGGCGTTCGTATTCCAGCAATCCGTCGATAATCGGATCCATGTTGCCGGCAATGATGCTGTCAAGTTTATAAATCGTCAAGCCGATGCGGTGATCGGTAACGCGGTTTTCCGGGTAGTTGTACGTGCGAATGCGCTGAGAACGATCTCCTGACCCAATTTTGGTTTTGCGGTCGTCAGAACGTTTTGCTTCTTCCTCCTCGTGAAGCTTTTCGTAAATGCGAGTCTTCAAAACGCGCAGAGCCTTGGCGAGGTTTTTATGCTGGGATTTTTCGTCCTGACATTGAACGACGATGCCGGTCGCGTAGTGCGTCAGACGAATGGCGGACGACGTTTTGTTGACGTGCTGACCGCCAGGACCGGAGGAGCAGAATCTATCCAAACGATAATCTTCGGGCTTCAAATCGACTTCGACGTCTTCCGGTTCCGGCATAACAGCAACGGTAGCGGCAGAAGTCTGAATTCGACCCTTCGCTTCGGTTTCTGGAACTCGCTGAACACGATGTCCACCGGATTCATACTGCAGTTTTTGATAAACGTTCTCGCCGGAAATGCCGAGGACGATTTCCTTGAATCCGCCCAATTCGGTTGCGTTCATATCCATGATCTCAACTTTCCAATGGTTGTTTTCCGCATAATGCGTGTACATGTCGTACAGATCGCGGGCGAACAAAGCGGCTTCGTCTCCGCCCGTGCCAGCTCGAATTTCCAGAATGAGCTTGGTTCGGTTGGAATCATCGCCGCCGGCGGTCATGTCGATTAACGATTCCCAAACCTCTTCGCGCTGCGCTTTGAGTTCAGGCAATTCCGCTTCTGCCAGCTCTTTGAGCTCCGGATCGTGCCCGTTGATCAAGTCGTTGGCTTCCTGAATCTGACGGTTGAAATCCTTCAGCGTCCGATACGCTGTAGCGACTTTGGCAATCGAACCGTGTTCGCGGGCGACTGCCGCCATACGAGGACCGTCTGCCAAAACCGCAGGGTCTTGGAGAAGTTTTTCGAGTTCTTCAAATCGAGCCAGTTTTTCTTCCAGATATTTTTTCATGATTACAATATCAACGGGGGAAAGCAGGAAGGGGGGATTAGTAGTAAGCGCTTAGCAGTTTGTGAGGATAACACTTTGCATCCTTACCACTTACCACTTAAAACTTGCACTTTAGGCGCCGTTACCGAATTATCCACATTTAAAATCAGATACCGAGAGATTGAAAACCTCCAAAGAGGGGCTTTCGGTCTCTCGGTATGCGTAACTCTACAAAGAAGCTATTCGGCAGATTCGGTACTCTGACCTTTCTTGCCGCGTTTGAGACTGGCGTAATTACCAGAGTATTTATTGTTGAACTTCTCGATACGTCCAGCAGTATCAACATACTTAAGACGACCTGTATAGAACGGATGGCAAGCCGAGCAAATATCGACTTTCATTTCTGGCACAACGCCACGGGTTACGAACGTATTGCCGCAACCGCAAGTTACCTTCATTTCGACGTAACGAGGATGAATTCCTTCTTTCATTTGATGGATTCCTTTAGTTTGTGGGAGTGCGGTCAGGAGCGATTTACCGACGACTCTGCCTGGCAAACGGACTCGTTTCGCATTTCCCTTTAGAACACAACATAATTCGTGCCTAATATACTGTTTTTTCTGATTTTTGCAAGGGGGGAGAGGGCAAAAAATAACCAAACAAAACAAATATGGGCACAAAAATTACCATCGCGCCTGAGTAGTTGCTTCCCGAACGGCATTTCTCATCACCTCCGCTGGCGCAGTCTGGTTCAGGAAAAGCTGGTATTGCAACTGCGCCTGACCTGCAAACATATCTAACCCCGAGGCAGTTTTCCATCCTTTTTCACGCGCTGATTTCAAAAATACAGTATCTTCCGGATTATAGACGCAATCAAAAGCTCCCATCGGTTTTGAAGCGGTAGAAGCAGGCATTTTCGTCGGTTCAAACGGAGACGCATTCGAATTGGGATACATGCCAACCGGAGTGCAATTAACCGCTAAATCAAATCCAATTTCCCCGCGTTTCGCCCATGGGATTGACAACGCGCCAAGTTTTTGAGCGAGATCGTCTGCCCGTTGAACGTCAATGTCGGTTATAACCAAATCCGCTCCCCGCAATCGCAAGCCTGTCGCTACCGCTTTAGCAACGCCGCCCGCTCCAAGAATAAGAGCAATTTTCCCGGTCAAAGGCTGTTTTTCGCATTGGTCTGCGTTGCCCGAATGGACAATTTTCAACGGTTCTTTCCAACCAAAAATTTTGGAAATAGCATCCATCGCCGATTGATAATCTGTATTGTAGCCAATACGTTTGCCGTCTTTCCAGACAATTGTGTTACAAGCGCCTATTTTTGAAACTGCCGGATCGACCACGTCCAGCAAAGGAATAACGTTAACTTTATGTGGAATGGTAACAGAAAGTCCCTTGACGTTGAGCGCTGGCGCATCTTGATTGATGAACGTTTCTAACTGTTCAGGTTCTACCAGGAAAGGCAAATAAACAGCATCCACTTCCTGATCAGCGTATGCGCTGTTGTGAATCAACGGAGACATACTGTGTCCGACCGGGTCGGCAATAACGCCAAAAACCGGAGTTGTTCGCTTAATATAATCGTACTGATACAAATTCTTCATCTGATCAAACGGAATCTGCCCCGGAGCTGCGGCTGAATCTGCATCTGCGCAAGCGTACGTCCAAGGAGCGCCGTATGCGCCACAGAGAACTCTCGACGGCGTTCCAAACGGTCCCATGCAAAAAGCAATCGTCGGGATAGACGTTTTACCAATCAGATTCAAGACGCGAACGTTATCCGATTGACAATTTGCCATTGTACATATTTTCAGATAATCCGCGTCAAGCTTTGACATCTGATCAACCAGTTGATCTAAATTATCTGGAGTGCATTCAAAGTTATGATACGAAATAACGCGTTTGGTTTTACCGTACCGTGGGACTTTCTCGGCGATATCGTACTCCAGATCTATATAATCCGCTCCTTCAAAAATTGCGGTTCGAATCAAAACCATGCGATCTTGTTCAGACATTTTGCATTTACCGCCGTCGGACTGGCGTCGACATGTAATCAAAATCGGACAAGGTCGGTCTTTGAGCAACAGCTTAACATCCGGAACAGTCTGCAATGCGTCCAACCGAAGTTCAATCAGGTCAGCGCCGTGGTCTGCCATGCCTTTACATTCTGCCAACATAAACCGGTGGCGCGGTCGAGATACGGTTACGCAAATCATAGTGAAGTGGATAATTTAGAAAAAAAGGAATAACGGACTATCAAAAAACGAAATGCATCTCCAAGTTCCTGACAATTTAAGGAATCCCTTTAACGATGCCAGGACCAATAATTCGAGTTATCCAAACAGGCAACTTCTGCCATAGACGAACCGCCAATCCGAAGCCGCCTTTATCTGGACGCATACAATTGGGGTCGGCATTGCGTAAATAGTATTGCCAAAATGAGGGGAAAGGTTGCGCTCCCCACTGTTGTTTAAATCGGAACGTTGGAGAATCGACAGTAGAACGTCCGAAATCAAACGTTCTTTGTTTATATTCTATCGACTTTTTTAATAATTGCCAGTAGAGGAACATATTAGCACAGACCGAATTAAACTTTTTTTTACACGACGCGCTTGGAACCTCGACCGTCAGGCAAGAGGCGTCTGAACACGGGGTTCCAAAAGTCAACATTCCTCCGGCAGCAGGCTCGCCAGTTGAACTGTACACAACGGCAAACTGCACGGTTTGTTGATAATTATAAGGAACGGGTCTAACGTCAAACAACGCTTTACGCTGTTCATCATGGTTAAACGCATTACGAATCTGCTTAAACAAATTAATAGAATATACAGGCGTGCCCAAATCGCGCATATTGACAGAAAAAATCTCGTAAAAGTCAGAAATTAGGCTGTCTGAATCCCCCCATTGAACGGTCAGATTCGACTTCTCTCCTTTACGCACCTGATTTCGCGCTTTGCAACCAATAGACTTCCAGAGTTCTTCTTCCGTTTCCGGTAACGCCAAACGCAAATGCATTTTTTCCGTTCTGGTAAAAGTCAATTTTGGATGTGAGAATTCTTTTTCGCTGCGTAATTCAAGAAACTTTACCTTGAGTTCATCAGCTAAATTGCAAGCCGAATCAATCAATGCCACAGCCGCTGCTGGCGAATCCGTCTGAACGCCGCCAACATTCAAATACGGCAAGCTAACTAAAAAACGTCCAAATAGCAACGAGCGCACAAAACCCAACGGCAACCAACCAATCGGCTTTCCAGAATCGTCCATTGCTTCAAGTAAATATGGCTGATGACCTAATCCATTTGACAGCGCAAAAAGCCAACCCGGATCGTATGCCAACGCAGTTTCTCCTTTGTTTAGCAAATACGCACGGAGTCGTTGGCATGCTAACCGTATTTCGTCCGGAGCTGAAATTACACAAACGTTCATAAGTCTAAAGAGTTGTAAAGCGCTCGCATCTTTTCCATACGTTTATCAAAACTAAATCTTTGTTCTACAGTTGTTCGGGCGTTTTGAGCCAACTGTTGACGCAACTGCGGCGACTCGATTAACGTGGTCAAGGCGGCTTGCAAAGCATCTTTGTCTGCCACAGAAAAAACCAATCCATTGACGCCGTTTTCTACCAGTTTTGGAACCCCAGCTACTGCGCTTGCGACCATCGGGACGCCCATTGCCATCGCCTCCAAACAGACGTTAGGAAGCCCTTCCCGAAGGGAATTGAGAACAAAAACGTCCAAATTGGAATACAGATTAATCAAATTTTGCTCAAATCCGGGTAAATATACTATGTCCTTAACGCCCAAACGCGCGATTAACGATTCCAGTTCCGATCTTAGAGTTCCTTCTCCAAATATTGTCAAACGAATTTCCGGATGTTTTTTGGAAAGCTCTGCAACCGTTTCTATTAACGGAGCAAAACCCTTTTCTTCTTCCAGCCGACCAACTGCGCCAATTTTAATTAGCCCGTCTTCTGACCGCTTTACCGGCTTGAACTGTTGGATGTCAATCGCATTCTCAATCAAAACAAGGCGACTGGTTTTTATGCCCAATTTTTGACATTGGTCATACAAATCGTTACTGACGCAAATAACTTTATCGTATCGCTTGAGACAGAATTTGTCTATCGCATAATATAACGGCGTTCTGGAGGTATGATGAACCCAACCATGCACCGTTGTAACAAGTTTAAGTTTATGAAATCGGCTTGCCAAAAGACCGATTGCATTGGATTTATAGTCGTGTCCGTGCCAAATGTTAATGTTGTTCTCCCGACAAATTTTTATTAACTGACGAACTACGGAAAAATCCATCGCGCCGCGATCTTCAATTTCAACTATGGGCGCTTGAGCTTCTTTGGCTCGCTGACGCAATACGTCAAACCCTGCATCTTTAGGCGGGTGCATGTATGCGCACAAACAATTATATCCCCATGGAATTAAATAGCGTGGGGAATTAATAATCGTTTTTTCTGGTCCTCCACCAGAACCGCATACAACGCGAACGTGCAGAATGTTGTTCCGGTTTTCGCTCATAACAGCATCCCTCGCAACGCTACTCCCACAATCGAGCGGCGCCAATAATTAACACGTCCCCAATAGAAGCCTCGGAACCGAAATCAACAACAATGCGAATTCGTTTCGCGTTAGTTATCGGTACGTCAATCGTCTTTGCCGACTCTGCGCCAGAAACTGCCGTTTTATATACGCTTTCGCCATCTGCATAGATTTCCAAATCTACAGAACCCTTTGGTCGCACGACGTCGGCAATGCCGACTGTTGCCGTTAGGCGAGAGAAATTCTGCGAAAGACGAAAAGTCATATCGGTTTTACTGCGAACACAAATTCCTTTAGTAAATTTTTGATCGTTCGTTTTCAGCTCCAAACCGGAAAAACCCTGATTTAATCGAGGCTGATTAAACTGGGCAAGCGTCTCGTTCGGGATTCCTGAAGCTGTTACAAACGGAGACCATGACCACGATTCCATCGTCATGTCGCTTAGATAAAATTCAGGATCCTGTGAAAAAATTATCGTATGAATATCATTAACGCCTGAACCGACGGGAATTTTATGACCTAATCGCGAAACAGCAACCAAGTCATTGCCATTAACTTCAATGGATCCAATCGACCATTCCGACCCTGCTGACGTCTTGCCAACAGCCAATTCCGCTCCTGACGCCGCCGAAAATGCACGAACAAGTCGAATTCCAAAGACTTTGGCGCGAGAAACTGGCATCGTTGACCCATCTAATGAAAACGGAACTTTTTCCGCCGTTAAACCCTCAACATGACCACGATGATAGCGTAATTTTCCTTCTTTTTCCACTATGAGTAAATCCTGTTGAGACTCTATCCTGGCAAGTTCATTCCAGGATTTATCCAATTCAGAGTTATCATTAAACCGGACGCTAACAATTTGGGATTCCGGAGCTTTTAATTGTACGTCGCCAAAATCTAAAACTGCCTTACCGTTGGAAAGCTCTATATCTTTAACTCGAATTACAGAACCATCAGACAAGGCAACCTGATTCTTCATCCGTTGACTGGCGCCAGTATTAGAAGCAACTGTTATCGACGTTAAATCCGTCAATAAAAACGTCTTGGACTGATTATCGCACAATACGGTAAGGGATTCGCCACTAATCGATTGAGGAATTCCTGTCAGTTCCACACCGTCTTTGAACTCGAACTTATATTCCGTTGCTGACGTTATAAACGTAACAGACAACGTTAACAACGATACGACAATGGGAATAATGCTTTTCATTTCTTAATTCTCCGTTTCGCTCATCCGTTTAAAATACTGCTCAATAATATCTCGATAATGAGGCGGGAAATTCTCCTGAATTTGTTGCAGGTCTTTTTCTCTTTCTTTTTCAGGCAAGTCGCCCCAACCGGAACCAGACCCAACGTCTTTTTTATCGACATGTCCTTTTCCCGACGGACCGCCTAAAGGCTGACCAGACTGCGGCGGGCTTGGCGACTGACTTGGCGAAGAGCTCTGTTGCTGACGCTTCATCATCTGCTCCAGCTGTTTTTCCAGCTTTTCAATTTGCTCATCCAGATCTTTGACAATGCCATCTTCAATTTCAACCGTTTTTTCATTGGCGCGTCCTAAATCTAACCGACCGGCAACGTCTCCCATACGGCGAGAAATGTGATCTAACGATTTCGGTTCTAAACCTTCTATATCCAAAATCATTCTTTCGCCAAGTTCTCGATAGCGTTTTGGAATAGATTCCATCGCTACGAGTCGTTTAAGAACTGGAACTGCCGCCTGCTTATCCAAAGAATGGTATTTTACCAGTCCCTGATAAAACAAAGTCGTAGCCGGACAAGGAGATTTTGCCGGATCCAATCCCTCTAAAAGCTCCGCTGCATCATCGTACAAACCGTTGTTTACTAACATTCTGGCGGCTTGAAGATTCAAAACATTCCCCAGCCAAAGCGTTACGCTATCAACTTTAGTCAATGCGGTTAATTGAGAAAGAGGATAAACTCGCTCACGGAGTTTTTGTTCATCAAAAAAAGACGTAAAGCGCACATCGGCAGCTATAGTCATTGCCGTTAAAAGTTCCAGAATCTCGCCTTCGTCCATATCTAATGAAACACGCTGCCTATACTGATTGATGTTGTTTTGTGTCTCTGAAGAAACGTTAAGCGTGGCAAGCCACTGTTCAAAAGGGGCGAAAATATCTGACAGGGCAGGGCGGGAAAGCGGCTTTTCCTCTGCGTTTTTTTCCTCTGCCTGCGGATCATCTGCAAAAACACAGCACGACATTGCAAATGCAAACGATATTAAGATAAATAAGCGTTTCATATTTCCCCTCGTTTACTTGTTTTTACCTATACTCATATCATGAAGAATCTCACGAAGCCGTTCCTGACGAGCGGCAAGATCCGTTAAGACCTTAATGACTTCCGGGTCTTGCGCAGCCTGACCAACAATCAGCTTTTGACACCGTTGGGTCGTTTTATTGATTCTCATTTGCAAAGAACGAATCATTCTCAATTCTGCCAATTGGTCAACCAAAGCTTCGATCATCTGTCCTTCTGGCGATTGTCCATTTTGATCTTGATCCTGTTCCTGCTCTTCATTCTCTTTTAATTCTCGTTTAATGGCTTCAAGTAACTCTTCGAGCGTTGCCAGAATATTTTCCTGCCGAGTTTGAGAACTCAATCCGACGTTAGCTTTGTTAAACAGTTCAATAACGGCTTGCATGTCATCGACGGCAGCGGCTAACGCCTCCGTCATGGCAACAGCAGTTCCATCGTCCTGTAAAAGTAACAGCGCTTTATTCCCCTCAATAAAGACGTCGTTTTCTCGTCCTGAAAGACGAACGCACTCTACAGACAAAGAACCGTCAATATCTTTACCATCGTTCTGTTTCAGCTTTTGATCCAATCGCAGAGTCGCATCATAAATCGTCTTTTGCATCTCAAGCATTTTTTTAAAGCGGGCTTCGAGCTGGGTCAGCTTTCGTTTCTCCTCTTCCTGACGCAACTGACGCAAGATTTCTTCAAGTTCCGATTTTGCCTTTTCAAGTTCACGAAGAGCCTCTTCCTGCTTTTCTACCGCGCCATCTTTTTGCGCCTGCTCAAGTTTCTTTTGAGCTTCTTCCATTTTTTGCTGGGCTTTTTGGAGACGATCTTGAGTTGATTCTTCTTTTGGAGAATCTGACTGCTGAGAATCGTCAGATTCATTCTGCTGCTGGCTATTCCCTTTCTGAGAATCGCTATTTTGATTCTCCTTATTCTGTTCTTTTTGATTTTGGTTGTTATTAGCGTCTCCGTTTTGATTTTGGGCGTTCTGATCCTGATCTTGCCCCTTTTTATCTTCGGCGTCAGAAGCGTTATCGTTCGCATCGGAATTTTGATTATCCTTTGCAACGCCATCATTTTCATCAGAGTCTATTTTCTTTTTAAGTTCATCGGCGCTTTGAGATAATTTTGCCTGATCCTGAGCAAGTTTTTTCAAATCGTCAGCGTTTATCGTGCGATTTTGCAGATTCTTCTGTCCGGCAATAATTTTTTCCAGCTCTCTAATATACCCCTTCAGCCGTTCTTTTTCAGACTTTACACGGCGCATACGGTTTTCCGTTTCCAAAACTTTAAGCAAGTCATTGAGGTCTGCACGAAGATCTTTTTGATTGTCCAACGCTCGACTGATTTCACCATCTTTGAGCAGATCGGTAAGCGTCTGAAATTGAGGATCAATCATCTTTTGCTTGCCTTGGGCGATTACCTTTTTAATCAACTCCGCTCTGTCCGGATCAGTAGCCGCTGTCGTTTCCGCCATACGCAGCAAGGTTTCTTCAAGCCTTTTCCACTGGTCATGAACGATTCGCTGTTTTGCTTCTAACGACGAATCATTAGCCTGGTCTTGTGCAAAACTGATAACGTTAAACAATAGTAACGCCAGAACAAAGGGGAAATAAAGGTTGCGTTTCATTTTATTTTCAACTGTACCGGGGGAGGGCAAGGCTTATAAAACACGCCTACCAGGCGATTAAGCTCCATATATTATAACTCGCATACCGAATTATATAAACTATTATACCAAGTAAAAGAGAAAATGGAAGGAGTAAAAGACAGTTTTTTTAACCGCAAAAGAAAAATATCTTTATGAATCCGGTTACAG
>JAZQDP010000318.1:0-15335 GCA_045546875.1 Thermoguttaceae bacterium
ATAAGGGAGTATTGGAAAAAATGACGTTATACATATAATAGGTAGACCTCTAAAAATATTATAAGGGCGAACTGCATTTCATAAGTTTAAACTTTATATAGTAATTTAGAGAACTTCCGAGCAACATAGCACGTAAATAAAATATGGGAACGTTTTTTATTTACTTCGCTCTAAACCATAGAAAAGATATTTATAAATGGAACTTTAATATGAGTCAACAATCCCCAATAGAACAGCCAACGCCATCGCCGTCCATGCCGCCAGAAACAGCATCGGAAGAGAGCAACGTCTACGCCAAGGAAGAAATTTCTATGTGGGCGATGTTTGGCGTGTTATTGGCAGGTTTGTTGTTTACCTATTCTAAATCGTTGCAAATCGCAATGGACGCATGGAATACAGAATTGTATTCTCATGGTTATTTGATTCCGTTCTTGGCTGCAGCGCTCCTCTGGCTTCGCCGAGAACCATACCGTCCATTTCCAGAATGGCATCGATGGGTAGGACTCGGTTTGTTGGGAGCAACCTTATTTGGGTCATATTTAGCAGAATATTATGCACAAGAATTTGTTATGCAAATGTCTTTTGTTCCAGCAGTAGCATTCTGCTTTTTAATTGCTGGCGGTTGGCCTTTGTTTCGTTGGGCTGGACCGGTATGCTTTATTTTATTTTTCATGTTTCCATTATACTGGGGACTTGAACGCCACATGCTCGAACCGATGCAACTTTGGGCAACAACCGCAAGCGCCTTTGTGTTGCAACTGCTAGGGTTCGTAGCCACGCAATCTGGCAACGTTATCGTGATTAACGACATCCCATTAAACGTCGTCGGAGCGTGCAGCGGTTTACGTATGACCACAATTTTTGTTGCTCTATCCATATTTTTTGTTTTGATGAGCCAACGTTCCTGGTGGGAGAATACAATTATTTTAATTTGCGCTATACCTATTGCTTTAATTGTAAATATCATGAGAATCACTGTTACCGGAATTGGTTACTCCATTTTTGGAACAGGAGGTAAAGCGGAACAACTGATCCATGATTATTCTGGTTTAGCAATGGTTCCTATGGCGCTGATTTTACTTTGGGGCGTTATCTGTCTCTTGTCGACGTTATATTATGATGTCAAACCTGCTGACTCAACGCCTGTTAACGTATTTGAACGACCAGAAGTTACAAAAGAATCAACCCAAGATCAACCCGACGAACAAAACGCACAAGTTAAGCAGTCATAATAGAAACTAAATTTTTTGCCTTGGTTTCCCCAGGCAAAAGAATATATTTCTAACTGCATTTTGATAATACATATATTTATTTTTTGAAATTATAAGGATAAGGAATATTCACGTGAGTACGAACTTCCAATCTAAGGACAACCGTCCGGAAAACATTTCAACGTCCACGGCTCTTACACCAGCGCAACAGCAGAATACCTCATTACGGGTGATTCAACCACAACCTGAAATTGTCAAGCAGGCGCCTCGTCCAAGCGATATTCTTCACGGATTTCGCCGCCGATGGGGTTGGGCGCTTTTAGCTGGTCTTATGGCGTCAACGATTGCCGTGGCTGTTGGCTGGATTATGATTCCAGTAACGTATTATACAGACGCCTGGTTAAACGTTCAGGCTCAGGCTCCGTACATTGTTTCTCCGCTCAACTCTAAAAATACGTATTTGAATCAGCGAGGAGCGCAGGCGGTTTTGATTCGCAGCCCCTTCGTTTTGAAAACGGTTGTGCGAGAATTGGACGTCAACAGCTATCCCGAAATGAAGGGCGTTGTCGATCCTGTCAACTGGATTGGACAACGGCTTCAAGTATCATTCCCCGGCAATACCGACATTATGGCTATCGGCATGTCTGGTAAAGACCGCAACATGATTACGGAAATCGTCAACGCTGTCAAAGATGCGTACATGCAGGAAGTCGTAACGGTTGACCGTGAAAACCATCTTCGTCGTAAAAACGTTTTGGAACAGGCGTACACGCGAAACCTTCAACAAATTGACAAAAAGACTTATTTGTATAAAGAACTTGCAGATCAAGTGGGGTCCAGCGATTCAGACGCTGTCAAACAGTCCGCGCGTTTGAAATTGCAAACAATCGACGGTTTAAAAAGCAAAGTCATGAGTCTGGACGCGCAAATTGCCGGTATTAATACCAGAATCGAACTTTTGCGCGCTCGTCTGGCTGTCTTGCCGGAAGCAGAACAGCCTTTAGATCCTGAAGCGCAAGCTCAGCGTCAGGCAAAAGCTCTCGAAGCTGCAACGCAACAAATGGTTCGACAAGACCCGGAAATTGCTAAAATGCTTCAGCGTATCGAATATATGGATGCGCGAATTGACGCCACGCGCCAAGTCGTTAAAGATGGCGACCACTCTCCCAAGGTTCAGCGTATGATTACCGCCAGAAATGACATGGTTAAACAGCTTGAAGAGCGAGCCAATCAGCTTACGCCCCTTATTAAAGAAGAATTGCGTCAACGCATGGCAGAGGGCAAGGTTTCCAGTCCCCCTTCTGCGGCTGAAAAAATACAAGCGGCTATTGATGCCGACCTGTTAGATAAATCGGTATACGAAAAACAGCGTGAAGCCATTTATTCACAATTCGTTGAAGCGGTTCACCAGGCAGAAAAGCTGGATACATTCTCTTCCGAATTGGAAAGCCGCAAGATTGAACTTAGCCGTCTGAAGGAGATCACCTATAAAATGGGTTCTGAACTTCAGCAATGGCAAATCGAACTCGAAGCCGCGCCTCGCGTTACAGAAATGCGCGCGGCGGAAGTTCCGAAAGTTAGCAACATTGACAGCAAGGTGAAAAAACTGACAATGATGGCATTCGGCGCATTTTTTGCTGGAGTTTGCAGCGTATTGGCTTTAGACTTCCTTGGTCGACGCGTTAATTCCGCAGACGAAATCAACTATGGTTTAGGCTTGCGCGTTATCGGCGACTTGCCGTTGGTCAGTTCCGGCTTGCGCGGCGGTAAAATGAACAACCGAGTTCAGGGTATGTTGATCGAAAGTATCGACAACATTCGTACAGCGCTCTTACACAGAGCTGAAACAGAAGGACTCAAAGTCATTATGGTTACCAGCTCCATGGAAAAAGAGGGTAAAACCACAGTCTCGAGCCAATTGGCAGCGTCTTTGGCGCGAAGCGGTCGAAGAACGCTTTTGTTCGATGGCGACTTGAGACGTCCTGGCGACCACCGAATGTTTGAAAAGCCCTTGTATCCGGGGATTTCAGAATTCTTCCGCGGTATGGTTAAGTTAGAAGAAATCATTACAGAAACGCGAGTCGAAAACCTGTTCCTTGCTCCTGCTGGGCATCCACACCCGGAAGCTCTGCAAGCGTTGGCGCGAGGCGAAGTCATTATTGACGCCTTTGCCAAACTGCGCGAAGAATTTGACTTTATCATTGTCGACTCTGGACCTATCCTTACAGACTCTGACTCGCTCATGTTTGCGAAAGTGCTCGATGGGCTTGTTTTAAGCGTTTTGCGAGACGTCAGTCGTTTACCGCGTATTTACGAAGCGTGCGAACGCGCAAGAGCTGTCAACGTCAAGCTTCTCGGCGCGGTCATTAACGGCATTACTTTCTCCAAGTATCGTTCGTACTATCGTCCGTATACTATTGAAGTGCCAAACAAACGCGGAGCCAATCGACCGGGAGCGGCTCAATCACAGACAGGTTCAAGCAGTAAACCGTAAACTGCAGACCTTAAACCATCAAGAGAAGCAAGTTGATTCGTATTCGCTTGCTTCTCAACGTATTATTGTCCTCTAAAATATACTCTTTCCACAATATTCTATGACATACAAAACATACCTTCCTGCCATTATCGGTCTTGCCTTGATTGGGCTATTGTATTTCTCAACTAATATGTTGGGATTTTCTCAAGAGTATATGGACTACCTGGTTAAAATCGTTCGCGAAACGCCAAATACGTTCGGCGATTGGGTTGGCGTGGATAATGCCAAACCAAACGAAGCCATTACAAAAGAATCTGGCGCATTGGAACAGATTTCTCGTGTATACGAAAACGCACAATTGGGGGAACGCATTAATTTGTATTTTATATCTGGCGTTTCATTCCGCGTTGCGATGCACTCTCCAGTTGTTTGCTATCCGGGTTCTGGATACGAACAGCAAGGAGAAGTTCAGACATTCTATTTCGATTATGTTTATACAAACTCTAAAACCGGGAAAAAGCACAATCGAAAAGCGGCTTTCTTCACAGTTGTTTTTAAGAAAGGCGATCATTCCGAAAGAGTGTTCTGGTCGTGGAACGATGGTTCAGGTTGGGTGGCGCCACAGTTTGCGCGAATGCATTTTGGAGGACATATTCCACTGTGTAAATGCTACTTTTCTTATGTAGATAACTCGCCCAGCATTTACGATTTTGAAAAAGCGTATATTTCAGACTTTGCATCTCGCTTCCTGTCCGACTTGGATAATCGCATGCTAATCGACGGACAAGTCCCATGCGAGTCGGTAAAAGTCAATCTAGGGGAATAACCGTCCTCGTTCTCAGGAGTTAATATGGATAAAGCCGACTTGGATTTAATTCGCAACGCCGCTTTCCCTCAAGGAGAACTGGGGCTACAAATGATAGATGGCATGAACCGAGGACACGCCGAACTAACTCAGTGGGGCTTCCAACACATTACCTTTGGTTCTCGAATTCTGGATGTCGGCTGTGGAGGCGGCGCGGCTCTAAATGTACTGGCAAATTTACTTCCAGACGCTTCCCTGGTTGGTTGCGATATTTCGCCGTTGGCGGTAAAATCTGCACGAGAATTCAACTTCGAATTCACCCAGTCAGGTCGAATGATCGTTAAACAAACGGGAGTTCCCAATTTGGATTTGCCAGACAATTCTTTTGACGTTGTGTATTCCATTGAAAGCTTGTATTTTTGGTCTGATGTTGTCGCAGGTTTACAGGATGTTTTGCGCGTTTTAATTCCCGGCGGAACGTTCATGACGGCTCTGGAAATGGTCGGAGGCGCCATGTCTGCTCACCATGAAGAAATTGCAAAAGAACTAAAAATGTTCTGTCCTTCTCCAGACGAGTTGGAAAATGAAATCAAACAAGCCGGATTTATCGAAGTTGTAATTGACGAAAATAGAACGAAAGGGTGGGTATGCGCTGTTGCAAAGAAATCTAAATAGATACAAACATTTACCCCGCTCATTGTCATATACAACAGTCTTGCTAACAAAACAATATTTGATCGTTAATTATCTAGCCCAATTTTAAAATAGAAATATTATGAAAAATGACATAATTACTAATGCAGAAGTAAAATTTCCATCATCCGAAGCTCTCTACAAAAAATTAGAAAGAGCCACACAAACAGGGGAAATCTATCTGCAGGCAATTACACATGTCGGTCATCTGGGAAAACGTATACCCGACAACTGTTTACCCGGCATACGATCTATCGGTTTTTGGGACGTTAAACGAGATCAGACGTGGGGAATCAATTGGCTTCGACGTCAAAATATTGGATTGGTATATGTAGAATCCGGCTCGATTGGTTTTACCAGCCCTGATTCAGAACCGAAAGTAATCTTACCAGGACATTTAATCATAACGCGTCCATGGCAGATGGCAAAAAGCGGGGAACCTAATATCACATCCAGCTTGATCCGATGGGTTACATTGGACGTCAACGCCGTCTGGCCCAATCAAAAATGGATTTGGCCTGATTGGATTATTTTAACCGAATCCGATAAACAAGAGTTGGAATCCCTCTTACGCAATAGTACGCAATCGGTTTTTCCTGTTAATTCTGCGATTGATTTCAATTATAATCGAATCGGGAGACTTTTTCCTTTAATTGATCAACCGTTGATTGAATCTCAAATGCGGTTGGAAATCAATAACTTAATCATAAATATTTTGACAATGTTGCGTTCACAAAGCGTAGAATTACAATCTGATCAAACAACGGCGCTCAAAACAGTAGAACTGTTTTTCAAAGCATTGTCTTTAAGTCAAGACGAATTGCGTAAAAGCTGGTCAATTAAACAAATGGCTAACGAATGCGGTATGAGCGAAACATTTTTTAATATCTGCTGCCATAAACAATTCAACACCACGCCCGGCGATCAGTTACGCACCATGCGTCTTACACGAGCCGCTGAGCTGCTTGTTACCCAGCCTGAATTAAAAGTTACCGAAATCTCCGCTCTGTGTGGGTTTACACGACAAACCTATTTTACCGCAGCGTTCACCTCCGAATTTGGACAATCACCCAGAGAATATCGAAAAAGCCATATAAAAGATAATGAATCAGCGTCCTAAAAAAATTTGCTATTTCCTCCCCCCTTGCGATTTGTATGATAATCAATACAATTATCGATATGAGGACAACATTCTTATTATTAATGTCTATCGCGATTGCGTTTCTTGGCTCCGTTCCAATAAAGGCACAATCGTTTAGTCGTCAGGTCCCGCACCTCGCGGTTCTTAACGATGGCAGCATTATTCCCTGCGCGGTTATCAAATTAACAAAAGATCAAGCGCAACTAGCGCGTCTGTCTGCGCCTGAATTGCTTAACGTCCCGGCTTCATCTTTAGCGGGAATAGTTTTCTTCCGCCCTGCTTCAGATGCCGATGAGGACGTTCTTGTCAACCAAATTCTTCAAAATGAAGTCAAAACAGATACTATAATCGACGCCGCAGGAGCAGTCTTCACTGGAGCCTTTGAACAATTAGACGGATTTCAGTTATCGTGGAATTCTCTCAATGACAGGGAAACGATTTCAATTACACAAGCAAGAGCAATTATCTTTGCCAGAAAAAAAGGGAAAGACGCAAATAAAAAAAATCAGGAAATAAACAATGCCCCTTCTCGTCACAATAACAATTCCTTGAACTCCCACTCGCAATTGTTTACTTTTACCACCGCTGACGGCGGTATTTTTCATGCATTGTCAATGGAAGTCGTAAACGGAACCGTTACTGTCATCTTTCCATGGGATAAAACTCCATACGTATTTAAGCGCTCCGATTTAGTTACAACAATTCCTCCTTTTAATGGGGAATGGTTAGATGAACTTTCGCCGACGCTGACGGCTCAAGCGCCCTTTTGGTCTGCCCCGCTCCTGCCATTTCACCCTAACGCCAGCATCAATTTTGGACGTCTACGCGCCAATTCTGGACGTTGCTTTTTGCACGGTTTCAGCGTTGAAGCGGCAACAAGACTAACATTCAAATTAGACGATACTAAGAAATATAACCGTCTGACCGGGTATGCCGCCAGACCGTCTGACGTTAAGACGGGAGCGGTTCGATTTCGAGTTTTTACTAATGGAGCATTAGCTGGAACGTGGATACTGAATGCACAAGATGCGCCAAAAGAAATTAGCGTTCCTTTAACAGGTATAAAACGCTTGGACTTGGTAGTTGATTTTGCCGATGATTCACCTGTAGACGATCGCGCTATTTGGGGAGAAATGAAACTGGAGACCGATAAAGCTCTGTAACCTACTGGATATAAACATATTTGTACAACCACTGCTGGATCCTTTCGATTTCTAAACTTCCTGGAAAAAATACATTTTTCATTTTCAAATATTTATACAAATTACTGATTAACCATGCCTGGAATATACGGAATTATTGACGCTTCTAACGGTCAACCACGATTGGATTCTTGGTCTTCCATGATCCAATACGCAACGACCTCGCCAGAGTATAAATGCGAAACAGCGCTTATTTCTTGCGGCGCGATTGGACGCATTGATCTAAATATTTTCCCATCGTTGCCACAACCAGTTGCCTCTTCAGACGGTTCCGTCAAAGTCGTATTACATGGCGAGATATCTTTTCCCAGCGATTTGATTGACAATCAAAACACATGTGCAGCCAAAATTGTAGCGGAAGAATTTGTTCGTCGTCGTTCTTCAGGTTCTATCGACGATTTCTTTGCTCAACTTCATGGTCGATTTAACTTAGCGTTATGGGATGAAACCGAAGACAAACTTCATCTATTTACAGATTTTTATGGTTCATCTCTGCTTTACTATACACAATGTGAGAAACTGTTTTTGTTCTCATCGGATTTACTGGTTTTGATGAAACATCACGCAGTAAGTCGTACATTTGATAAACAGGGAATCGCGCAATTTTTTACATACGGTCAATACGTTGGCGAACGAACGTCGTTTGAATCCATTAGCGTTCCAGTTCCACGTTCACATTTGATTTTCGACGCGCAAAAAGGAACGCTAACAAAAGGACAATACGCATCTGATTTTATACACAGCGCTGTCTTATCGACTGAATCTCTGATAGATCAGACAGATGCCATTGCAGACGCATTTTATCAGTCCGTACAGCGAGACTCGCTCAACACTGCCAATCTGGGCGTTAGTCTCTCCGGTGGGCTGGACGCGAGAAGCATTTTATCATGTATTCAAGCCGATTCCCCCAGTGATATTGTTTCTATTGCAATGGGAATCCCCGGTTGCGGAGACCATAAATTGGCAACTCAGCTGGCAAAACGATTTGGGACAACGCATTTCAATTATACGCTTAACACCGATTTCTTGCACGATTACCCCACTCATTTTGAAGAAATGGTTCGTCTTACAGACGGGCAATACCTTTCGACGGCGATTGTCATTCCTACGCTGGATTATTACCGTCAAAAGAACGTTAAAGTTCTTTTGCGAGGGCATGCGGGAGAACTGTTTCATCTTACCAAGGCGTACGCTTTTTCATTAAAAGAGTCTGAACTGGCGCAACTCAATTCTCGAAAAGCCGTTTTCGATTGGAGCGTTCAACATCTTAAATCCTACATGCTCAATGGGGTTGATAAGCCATTGTTAAAGGATATAACGCAAAGTCAGTTCAATCAAATGGGCGCTACCGGGCTGGAAGATATGTTTTCTTCCTGTGCCCAAACGCCACAACCCGCTGCTATTTTATGGCAGCTATTTCTCGACATGAGAGTTCATCGTGAAATTGCTCTTTCGATGAAAAAATTTGGCTCTCGTATTGAAGTTCGTCTGCCTTTCCTGGATAAAACTCTGCACGAACGACTATTCTCAGCGCCAAGATCAATCTGCATGGGAGAAACTATCGAAAAGCGAATATTGGAAAAATACCGACCTGATTTTCTTAAGGTCAAAAACGTCAATACCGGAACCTATATTGGAGCGTCAGAACTTCGGCAGCAGATCAGTCACTTTATCCAGCGAGTCCTTGCAAAACTTGGCGCGCCTGGTTATCAACCATACGAACGCATGGGATTATGGCTCCGAAGAGAATTAAAAGATTATGTTTATCAACTCGTTTTGAGTCCACAGAATCTTGACTCTGGCTTGTTTAATCCGGACACTCTCAAATGGATCATTAATGACCACAACAATGGCGCAAACCACACCTATTTAATTGTTGCGTTGATGGTTTTTGCTCAACTCCAGAAACTGATTGAAAAATAAACTCATTACTCCATTTGAGTAACAAGACAACGACAGAAATCGTCCAGGGAAAGAGTGTTGTTCCGAGCATACATCCACCGCTGAACGTAGTTTCCAATAGAAAAATTATATTCAACGGTTTGGGTTAGATAGGCATTCGCAAAATAATACTCGTTTTGCAATTCTAAAAGAATTGTTTTATACGAAACATTGCCAGATGCCACATCGCGATCAATTATCGCAGACGCTTGCTCTAAAGCGGATTTAGTCTGATTCATCAGATTGAACTCTTGAGCAATTGAATCTGCTAACGGTCTAACCGTTGCATCGCGTTCCAACGATATATCATTATCGGTAATTTGGTATGATAGCGTATGAAACGGTGTAACAGGCCAGAATTTTGCCTGGCTGTATATTCCCACTTTCGACAGCAACAAATTCATATTGAACTGATGTCCCAATATTTCTTTTTGAACCTGGTAACGTTTAACAGTCAGAATCTGTTTCCAAACGTTCATTGACAGCAAAAACAAGCTGGCGTCATCTGATTTCCCTTGACCTGTCAACATGGCAAAGATTTTTTGTTGAACATCCTCGGCATGACGAATCGCTACGTTAATTGCCGCGAACTTCTGACATTGAGCAGCAGTTCGCCAGTACACATTGGTTGCCTGCTGATAATCTCCACTGCTAAAATACCGAATATAATCTTTAAGCGTAACGCTTTGAGCGCCGGCAGATTTATAAATTGACACATCAAACCAATTCAATTTACCACTTTGACTCGATGGCGTATACCCTACTTTATATTCTGTTTTTAACCCTTTAGCGTCATTTTTAATAACCGGCGAATAGGAAGGATCTGTAGTGGGAGCCGTCGGAAGTGGATTAACGTCATCAGCTGGAATATTATCCGGAACTGGCGCTGGCGTTGGCTGACTGGGATAACCCGCATCCGTATTAACGCCTGACGGATATTCTGGATCTGGAGTTGTCATTGGCGCATTAAACGTATCAGGACGCTGTTCCAGAACCGACTTCGGATTATTAGACTGCGTTGATTCAAATGCCGACGGGCGACGTGGCTTTAACAATAACAAAGACGCAAGCGTTTTCGGATTATACGCCTGACCTGTCTGGAAAAGAATAACATAGCGAACGATGTCTTGATTATATGACAAAACAGATTGCCAAAACTCTTCCCGCGCTAACTCCTCCTGTTCAAAAGCATTGATCAAATCAATAACCGTTGATTTACCATTGTTGAGCAACTCGGTCTGAGCTTCAACGTAATAAACAGCGGAGGCAACAGCCGATGCCGACGCCTTTAACTGCTCGTACCCAATTTCAATTCGACGCGCTAAAAGACGCATTTCTCCTGAAACATATCTCACTTTGGCAATAGGCTCTATATTAGTATGATACACTCCTATATGCGGCATTTCATTACAGTACGGCAATTTGTCAGGAGAAAATCCACAATCGCCAGCCATCGCATTAAGCTCTATCGCGCAACGGCGCATTTTCAAATGAGATATTGCCGCTTTTCCCTCTGTTTTTTGCAAAAACAGGTTAGCGCTGGAATCTGTCTGCGGATTAAGAGCGTTAATTTTCTCTGCTCTAAGGCGATAATACTTCCAGTCTGACGCCGCTTTAACAGCTTGCCAATAAGCAATTACCGCCGGCTCTAAACCGCGAGAAGGACATGACCGATACAAGATATCTGTCAGGCATACAGACTCATAACCTTCTGGGAAATCCGGATACGGTTGATATAGTTCCAATAATGCTGGCGCGTTGAGCGTCGTGGCTTTCTGTGCGTAAGCCAAATACGTTGTACAAAGAACAATTATCAGGCTAAACGCAAATATTATTTTATATTGAGGACGCATTTATTCGGTTAAGTTAATGTTAATTTTGCATATGATACAATAATCCGATTCTATTATATTATCCAGTTTACCGCAATTTCTTTTTTTTTGCAATAGCGATTTATTTAAACTTCGGCTGATTATATATTTTACCACATCAATTTTGCCTCCTCTCCTAATTATATTATTAGATCCATTTTTTACTAAACAATACTGCAATTCAAATCAGAAACCAAGCATCGTCCTTTTGTCTTTTCAAAAATAAGGTATAATAGTAAAGTGCAAGCAAAATGTCCCCATTTGAGGGTAATTTTTGCATCATCGGGTCGCAACCCTACACTTACATTTATACATATTTCGACAACAACCTGCAAATCCTGATAAGTATGAATAATACGTTTTCCTATAGCAATCACGCTGTTATTCCTGCTGGGCAGACGTCTGGCGAGTGTACGTTTTCACTATGGTGTACAAAGTCGCCTACAGTGGATCTGGTTTTGTACGATTCTTCAGAGGCGTACAAAACAGGGCAGATTACCAAAATCGTCCCAATGTCGTCCGTAGGAAAAAACTGGTTTATCGCTAAAGCAGACGTTACCCAGAATTGGCTGTATATGTTTCGCCTTGCCAATGGAAACCAGTATCCAGATCCACGCAGCTCATCTCAACCGCTTGGCGTTCACGGTCCATCAGGGTTGCGAGTTCTCCCTATATCCGAACAAACGCCAGCCCCTTGGCACGGCGTAGAGTACAAAGACCTCATTATTTACGAACTGCATCCAGCGGCTTTCGTTGGAAATAAGCCCAATGATAAGACCTATTGGAGCGCAGCAGCGGATAAACTCAAACACCTTAAAGATTTAGGCGTAACCGCAGTAGAAATAATGCCTATTGCAGAATCGCCCGGAATGAGTTGGGGATATGATGGCGTGTATATTTACGCGCCAACAAACGTATATGGAACGCCAGATCAACTGCGATCATTCATCAAAAAAGCCCATGAGTTTGGTCTGGCGGTTATTCTGGATGTAGTCTATAATCATTTTGGTCCAGAAGGTTGTTATTTAGGAGCGCTTTCAGACTATTTCGACGCTCGATTTACAAACCCATGGGGGGCGGCTATTAATTATTGCGGAGAGAATTCCGATCCCGTTCGTCAATTTGTAACACAAAACGCTGTTTACTGGATTGAGGAATTTGGATTTGACGGTCTGCGTCTGGATGCAACAGACACCATTATCGATCTCTCCGGCTGCCATATTTTGGCGCAAATCGCTAATGAAGTTCATCAGATCGGCAAGATCCAAAATCGAACAACGTTTGTCGTTGCAGAAGACGATGATAACTACCGAATCAAAATTGATTCTCCAATGCATAATGGCTATGGTCTCGATGGCGTCTGGAATATCGATTTCCATCACGCTTTACACGCTCTTGTTACAGGAGAACGCACTGGGCTATATCAAGACTTCTGCGTTAGCGAGCGGTTTCAGTCTCCTGCAGAGGCGTTACTCAAAGCCTTTGTTGACGGCTGGGTCTATGACGGTTTTTATCGGGATCGATACAAAAAAACATGGGGAACAAAATTTGAATATATTGACCCAACGCGATTAATTGTCTACAACCAAAATCACGATCAAGCTGGCAACTGCGCTCAGTCAATACGCTTGGGAGCAAAAATATCTCCTGCCGCAGCAAGGTTTGTCGCGGCTATTACTATTCTCTCGCCGTTTGTACCGTTATTGTTTATGGGCGAAGAATATGGCGAGCAAAATCCATTTCCTTTTTTTACCACTTTTGAGGACGAGAATTTAAAACGAGCGGTTAGACGAGGACGACAACGAGACATAGAATATATGCACCAGAAAAAATTACCCAAGGTTGCTGATCCTTTCGATCCTCAAACGCTCCAACAGGCTTCATTATCGTGGACGTCTGACGTTTACGAACAGAGATTACAACTCTATAAAGATCTCATTACGATAAGAAAAAAAATCGGCATTGCAGGACAATCATTTAAACCGTACGCTCAAGCAAATGGAGCCGGTTTAATCTATTTTCCTGATGAAAATGGAACAAACCAACCGAAAATCTTAACATGGCGATGGACGGCTAAAAATGCAGAAGGACTTCGACAAGACGAACAAACCTACATTGTCATTGCAAATATTACCTCAGAGGCGCTTCCCGTCCCGCCACAAACGTTCGATAACTTGTTGCTATCAACACAATCGTCCGTATACGGCGGAACTCGAACTGACAACCATCCAACCATCTTGGAACCATACGAAGTAATTATACGTCGCAAAGGATAGAAGCAATTGAGCATATCTTTCGAAAATTACCATTGAGCGGCATTATACGTTTAATTTTGCCGCTTGATTATAATACTCTTTTTTACTCTTTATTTCCCTAAGAGAACACTTTTTCTTCGTAAAAAGATAAATTTATTTACGCAAAAATGAATTGCATTCTTTTTAATGAGTTTGTATAATAAAGATAATTCGTAAAATTGTTATTGTTTTTTCAATCTTCATTACTACATTTCACAAGAACCATGAAAAGAACGCTGATTTTTACCTTAACGTTAGCTGTTGCGTTCGTTCAAACTGCGTTTACGCAGATACCGGAACGCGTTCAGCACACTAATCCAATTATCTGGGCAGACGTCCCTGACACTTCCGTCGTTCGCGTCGGCGACACGTATTACATGAGCGCAACAACAATGCACATGTCTCCAGGTCTGCCAATTTATTACTCAAAGGATCTTGTCAACTGGAAACTTGCGTCCTATGCCCATGGGAATTTGGCGGATATGGATTCGCTCAATTTAGTCAATGGCAAAAATGAATACGGTCGCGGAACTTGGGCAAGCAGTATACGATTTCACAATGGAAAATTTTTCGTCTCTACATTTTCCGTTACAACTCATAAAACATACATTTTTACAACTGACGATCCGCTTTCAGGCAAATGGGAAATGCAGTCTTTTTCTCCGATGTTACATGATTCTTCCCTGTTCTTTGATGACGATGGACGGGTCTATATGATTTATGGGGCAGGCACAATCAGAATTCGCGAACTGAAACCTGACTGCTCTGGTCTTTTAGACGGCGGGCTTGATCAACCAATAATCCGAGACGTTTGTCGAGCGGCTGTAGGACAAGGCGGATTGGGAGAAGGGTCGCAAATGTTTAAAATCAACGGAAAATATTATCTCTTTAATATCATTTGGCCGCGTGGCGACATGAGAACAGAAGTTGTCTCTCGTGCAGATTCTATAACCGGACCATACGAAACTCGCGTCTGCATGCATGACCATGGTATCGCTCAAGGTGGAATTTTCGACACCCAAGACGGAAACTGGATGGCAATTCTATTTCGTGACGCTGGATCTGTTGGCAGAATGCCGTACGTCATGCCAGTTCAATGGCGTGAGGGCTGGCCCATACTTGGCATTAACGAAAAAGTACCGCAAAAAATCGATTCCTTGCCTGCTCATAACGAGCCGATCCCTGACATTGTCGACAATGATGAATTCAATTCCACTACCTTAAACTCTGCCTGGCAATGGAACCATAATCCAGCGCCGGAAAATTGGTCATTGACCCAAAATCCCGGTTTTTTACAGATTAAAACAAGTCGTCTTGACCAGGATGTAACACAGGCTCGCAATACAATTACCCAACGGACTTTTGGTCCTACATGCACAGCAGCAACCCGATTAGGCTGTTCTCAACTTAAAGATGGAGATTATGCGGGACTTGTTGTATTACAAAAATTCTACGGCTTTATAGGCGTAAAAAAAGAAAACGGAAAGAATAATGTCGTTGTTGTCATCAATGATAAGAACTCACCGGAAAAGAAAAAAGAGATTCTTGTTAAAGAACTGAATGGGAATGATGTTTTTCTGAAGATTTCCTGCGATTTCCGCTCTCAGCGCGATGTAGCAAAATTTAGTTACTCACTTGACGGAAATACCTGGTCTGCCGTTGATGAAGTATTACAAATGTCGTATACGCTTCCACATTTTA
>JAZQDP010000319.1:0-6787 GCA_045546875.1 Thermoguttaceae bacterium
TTAAGAAAGATTTTTTGAGCGCATGTCCGTGGGCTTACGCCCCACGGTTACATTTGTGGCGCCCCTTTCGGGGCTAATGACAATCATATCTGATTGCTAATGCTCCAGGCTTGCCATCTTGCCTATTTTCGCAACCCAAAATTGAGCGCACCCCTTCCCGGGTACGGACTTGCCGGAAGAACCTTTTTGTTCTCTTTTCCTCTTGACAATCTTTTCAAAAATCGCTACTGTTGAATGATTTATTAGAACCCTAAATTCCCTTAACAGGTTTAGATATGATTACCAGAATACGTATCCTGCTTGCGATTGCGGCCCTTATGGCATCGTTTCCGGCATACGCCGTCGATTACAGTTGGGACTATAATCCCAACGAGGCGTTGGGCGACGTTACATACGATAATATCACAAATTTTCTGTACCAAACAACAGAAAACAGCTTGAAAATCAACGTTATGAGCAACTGCCAGGCAACCTTTGGCAGTAAAGGGCGGAATTTTACCATTTACAAGACGTCGTCCAACGGGGCTATTGTTCAGCGATTGGAACTGGGCGAGATTTCCCTTCGGTCAACCGGAACTAACGCTCAATTGCAATTTGGCGGGAACGGAGTCGTTTACACTGAAGCCGGTCTTAACGGCGGTTCCGGCGCAGAAGACGCGTGGGAATTCCTTTCAGGAAAAACAATGACGACCGATGCCGACCTTTATTTCCAGTCTGGTGGAAACGGCAGCGCAGGCGTTGCAGGTAAAGATGCACTCAACGGCGGCGCTGGCGGGGCGGGCGGCATTTCTTCGTTTAAGTTTAACAAAGGGTCAGCCACGTTTAACGGCGTAACGTATTTCGGCGGCGTTGGCGGGGCGGGCGGCGTGGGTTCCGTTTCAAGCGATAAATATTACGCAACCAAGGGCGGGGCTGGCGGCGACGGAGGTTTGTCAAGCTGGACGGTTACTGACGGAGACGTTACATTTAACAACGTTACGTTCATCGGCGGCATGGGCGGTCAGGGCGGAAACGCTGGGCTAAACACCGCCAACAACGTCTATGCGGAACACGGAACCGGCGGTTTGGGCGGAAACGGAGGAATTGACATTTCCGGCGGAACGATGACATTTCAGGACATTGCATACCTAGGCGGAACGGGCGGATATTCCGAATACGGAACCGGCGGCGCGGGCGGCGACGCGGTTATTTATATTTCCGGCGGAACCCTGTCCTTTAATCAAGCCTCGTATTTAGGCGGGTCAGGGGGCGAGTCCATTTTTGGAACTGGCGGCATGGGCGGTTTAGGCTATATCTCCGCTTCGGGGGGAACGCTTAACATCGCGGCTGGAACGGAAATTGGCGGTACGGGCGGTTCGACAATCGGGACGGGCGCAGCGGCTGGAAAAGGTGGAGAAACCGCGGTTTATCTGACCGGCGCCAAGGCGAACTTTTCCGGAACTGCGTCAGAACAAATTGTCATCGGCGGGGCAGGGGGAGCGTCTCGATACGCTGCCAACGGAGCAGGGGGGAAAGCTTCTCTGCTCGTTTCAGGCGGGGTTGTTACCGCTAAATATGTAACGGTTGGCGGAACCGGCGGAACGGCAGGGGAGGTAAACCAGTCAGAAGCCGGCGCGGGCGGCGAGGCAGTCGTTCGATTTAACGGCGGCGAGGCTGCGTTTAGCGACTCGTTCTTTGGCGGAACGGGCGGCAACGCCTATTTCATAAAAGCCACTGCCGGCGCGGGCGGAAAAGCGACTGTTACCTTTGACGATGGGAACAATACGTTCCGCAACGTTTATTTTGGCGGTTCTGCCGGTACGACAATTTACGACTATGAGATAACTCGCTCCGGCGCCGACGGCGGGGAAGCTGTAATCAAGCATCAAAACGGCGTTAATACGTTTGAAAATACGTACTTTGGAGGTCGGGGCGGAGACATCGTTGTTTCAGATTTTGACCCCGATTCTGATCAACGCCTGGTTGGCGGCTCGGGCGGAAAGGCGACTCTGACCGTTACGAACGGTTCCGCAATATTTAAGGGAGCCACGATTTTCGGCGGTTCTGGCGGAGGCGTTGTTGACGAATTGGGCGATGCCATTCCCAACGGAACTGGCGGCAACGGCGGCGCTGCCGTTGTGAACATTTCAGGCGGAATGACGTCTTTTAAAGGGAATGTTATCGTTGGCGGCACGGGCGGAATCGGTTCTGTCAACGGCGCGGGCGGGTCTGGAACAATCAATATCACTGACGGCATGCTCCGAGTAGAGTCAACGGTTCTGGTTGGCGGGTTGACTCGACCGGATTTCGCGGGGCTTTCGATTGATTCCGATTCCCGAGAATTCAGCTATAAAGACGATTCCGGCGTTGGGACCGTAACCGTTACGGGCGGCATTCTTGTCATCTCTCAAGACGCTTTGCTGACAAGTTCCAATATGAAAAGCGCCTTTAAGGCGTCTGGCGGGTCGCTCCTGTTTAATATCGACCCGGATGGCGGCGAGAATCAGCGCCTGGGCGCGATTGTCATGCCGTCAATCGTGGTGAATTCAAATGCTCAGTTGGGCATTACAATGGATGAATGGAAAGAGGGGAAATACACGTTTGACACTACCAACCCCATTTTGGTTGCAGAGACGTCGAATTCCATCAAGGTGGATTCCAATTCCTTTGAAAGCCTGTTTTATACGCTCGAAACGTACCAGGGCGCCGGCATAGACGCCAATAAATGGTATCTCAAATCCGTTATTGTGAACAATATGGACGAGGTTTGGGCAGGAGCCGGGGAAACGGTTGGAACGCTCAACTCTGTTATGCTCAGCGAAGAAGCCCGCCGGGACGTGAACAACATCTTTTTCCAGGCGCAAAACTACGAACAGCTCAACGCCGCTGCCGATCAGCTGGCAGGAGCCGCGTACGCTGACGCCATTACAACTCCGTTACAGAGGGTAACAAGCATAAATCAAATTGTCATGGCGCAAGTCATGCAGGTCAACGGCATCTTTCATGCCGGATACGTCTATGACGACGCCCTGTCAAACGTCCGGTTTTTGGGCGAGGACAGAGGGATTCTCGCCAACAATAAAGTTGCGCCCTGGGGCGGGTACTATGGCGGAACGGCAACCACAAGCGGGAGTTTGGGAAGAACCGGATTTGATAACGACAGCCACGGGTTTATCGTTGGCTTGGACTTGCCGGTGCAGGTTTTTCGTCTGGGCGGGTATTACGCCTTTGGCAGTTCAGGATTGGATACAAAGTCGATTCTGGCGGGCAATACGCACATCAAAGGAGACGACCATCTCATCGGTTTATATATGAAATGGAACGCGCTGATGCTTACCGGCTACTGGGGCTTGACCGGCAACTACGGATACAGTTCGTACAAGTCCAGCCGGGCGCTGAGTTCCGGGACGGCGTTAGCGTCCTACGGCGGCAGCCAATGGGGAATCTATTTGGAACGCGGGTGGTCGGTTCCGATTTGGCTCTTTAACGTCAATCCGCATTTGGCGCTTCAGTACGAATCGATTTCACAAGACGCGTTTAGCGAATCCGGAACCAGCTCCCATTGTTTTGATTACGATAAACTGACGTTGAAATCGTTTAGAGGCATCGTCGGTTTAAGAGGGATTATGAACCTCGGCACGTTCAAGCTTACTCTTAACGGCTCGTACATTCACGAGATGGGCGACGAAAATCCGGCAATTCACGCTGTCATAGTTGAGACGGGAGATTCCATGACCGTTTACGGTTTGGGCAACGGTCGAGACTGGTTTAACGGCGGCGCGGGCGTTACCTTGTGTTTGGGTCCATTCACGGTAATGGCAAATTATAACCTTATGCTCAACGGTTCGACAACGTTCCATTCCGGTATGGCAACGTTAAAATACAAGTTTTAGAGCCGCGTTTGGCGAACGATAGGGAGTAGGGAGTAGTTGCGAGAAAATGGAAGGCGGTAATGGAGTTCGCTTTAGCGAACGGAATTACGCTTTCGCCGTCAGGCGAACCGAAACGATGAGAAGTGTGTATTTCAATTGACGAAGCCAAAAATCTCCTCCGGATGTAGCCCGGCTCGGGCTACTTTTTGACGGCAACGCCGTCAAGGGGAAAAATGCGGACATTGTCCGCGCCCCGGAAACGGTTTCGACTACGTCGCCGTTCGTGCGCGGATCGGTGGTTAAGGCGGCGACAAGCCGGGCTGAACCGTCGTGTTTGGTAAAAGAAAAAGCGAGAGCTATCGCTCTCGCACTCTGATATTGTCATTTATTCGTAACGACGTTGCAAATTCGGGGGCTAACGCGCCCCGGCTCGCCTAAGCGTAACTACGCTCACGTTGTTCGCTCCGTTACCGCCTTCCATTCCCTATTCCCTACTCCCTACTCCCTACCTCTTACTGTTGGCTCGCAAATGGAACAGCCCCTGTTCGGTTAGGATTCTGCCGCGGCGTGTTCTGACGATTAGCTCGCTGCGAAGCAGGAACGGCTCGACTTCGTCAACGAGCGTGTCGGGCGAAACGCTCATCGTGTGCGCGATAGCCTCAACGCCAACGGGACCGCCGGCAAAAACGCGCTGAACGGTTTCGAGGTATTTTCTGTCCTGCGGGTCAAGACCTAAAATGTCAACCCCCTGCATTTCCAGCGCTCTTTGCGCCACCTGTAAATCAATAAACCCGTTCGCGCGGCTGACGGCGTAATCTCTGACCCATCGCAAACGGTTGTTGGCAATACGGGGCGTGCCGCGAGAACGACGGGCTATTTCGTAAGCCGCTTCTTCGTCCATGCCGACCGAGAGTTTTTCTGCGTTCCGGAGGATAATGGACGACAATTCTTCATCGACATAGAAATCGAGATGTTCGCGCATTTGAAATCTGTCACGCAGCGGCGCTGAAAGCAAGCCGGCGCGGGTGGTCGCTCCGATTACGGTAAACGGCTTGAGCTGCAAGTTAAGCGTTCTGGCGTTGATGCCGTCTCCCACGGTCAGGTCGATGCGGAAATCTTCCATGGCAGGGTAAAGGAACTCTTCAACGGCTTTTTGCATACGGTGAATTTCGTCGATAAACAACACCGACCGTTCCGTCGCGTTGGTAAGATAGGGGATCAGGTCTTTCGGCGCTTTGAGCGTAGCGCCGGAAGCGATTTGGAAATCGACGCCCATTTCAGCCGGAATGCACATGGCAAACGTTGTTTTCCCCAAACCGGGAGGACCGTCAAAAAGAATATGTCCCAACGGCTCGCGGCGTTTGAGAGCCGCGTCGACGGTGATTTTAATGCGCTCGTAAACGTCCCGCTGACCGATCATTTCGTCCATTCGTTTTGGACGCAATGCGGAATCCTCTTCCGCGTTGCGTTGCAGGGCGGTTTTTGAACTTGTCGCGTTGTTGTCAGCCGATTCGACGGATTCCGTTGATTGTTTACGCTTGCGCGATGGGTTGTCGTCAGAATTGGAAATAATAGCTTCTCGTGGCATGGGATTTTAGGGAGTAGGGAATAGGGAGTAGGGAATTGTGGTAAGTTATAAGTGGTTAGTGGTTAGGTCGCAAAGCGCTGCACTTACCACTTACCACTTACCACTTACCACTCTCTCTTGCCTACTGTCTCCCAAAGTCTTGATAGCACAATAGCGGCTGGCTGCGGTCGAAGTCCCAAGTATGGGTTGAATCGCCGCCGCAAATAAACCGTTGAGAACAATTGACGCATTTGGAGCAGTCGGCTGTCCGGTCGCGTCTGAAAACCTGAAATCGATTGAGCCAGACGTCCATAAAGTTGTCGGTCCGGATGTTGCCTTGAACCAGCTCCGGTCGGTTTTCGATGTCCAGACAGGCGCAAATGTCGCCGTTGCTTCGGACGCTGGCAACCATGATTCCCGCTCCGCAGAGGAAATAATGATCGCGAACCATGCGCTCGTTTTCCACCCCAAGGTAATGCGAACACCCGAACGTTACTTCCATTTTGTTGGCGTTGTCAAACCGCTTGTTCCGTATATAGGAAATCAATTGATCAAACTGTTCCGGCGACAACAGCATATCGCTCGACTCGCAGGCGCGTCCGATCGGTTCTACATTGATGGGACGCCAGCTGGTTATGCCCATCTGAGTGAGCATGTCGTACAACTCGTCCAGTTCGTTGAAGTTGTCTCGATGTAACACGGTTGTAACCTGCGGCTCGAATCCTGCCTTTTGCAGAGCTTTCAGCCCGCGCAGAGCAAGACGCCAGCTGCCCTTCCGCTGCCGGAGCGAGTCGTGCGAGCGCTCCATCCCGTCCAGGCTGACGGACACGGTAGACATTCCAACCAGTTTAAGATTCTCTGCGACCACGTCGTCAATCAGCGTCGCGTTTGTCGTCATGCCCCAATAGAACCCCATCGACCGAACGCATTGCGCTATCTCGAAAAAAGCAGGATGCATCATCGGCTCGCCGCCGGTTAAGCAGATTGAGGGCTTGTCGCCCGGAATGGTTTTCAGGACGCCTTTAATATCCTCAACGGTCAGCGTCTGACCAAAAGCGGTGCAGTTGCTCCCGCAATGCCGACATCTGAGATTGCATCGATTGGTAATTTCAAAAAACAGCCACTCAAGATGCGGGGATTTTCGGAGGGATTCCCTGTGCTGCGCGACAAGTTCAAGCTGTGAACGTTTTAGCTCTGTTACATCCATTGATATATTAGCTTTTAGCTGCTAGCTAGTTTCCATTTTCTAAAAAATGATTTTTAAAAAAGTGGAGATTTTTCTCCACTTTTTTATTTTTGATAAGACCATCAAGCGCGATATTGTCGTATAAATATGTAACACGTGTTTATACAGTTTATACAGTTCCTA
>JAZQDP010000320.1:0-11491 GCA_045546875.1 Thermoguttaceae bacterium
TATGTTCTTACCCCCCTGCTTTTAGCTCATTTCTCAGCCAAAAATCATTTCATACTGAAAAATCAATGATATTTACACTTATAATGTCATACTTTTCTCTAAAAATATCTGAAAAAAGCCGTTTTAGGAAATGGAAACTAAATAGAAAATTTGTTAGAAAATAATATTGGCAGAGATTTAAGACATAAAGACGATAGAATTATGAATTCAATCAAGCTGTACCAAAAAAATTTGCCCAAAAAAAGAGCAGGACTATATTCAATAAATTTATCGAGATTGATCTTTGATAGAAATAAATGGAATAGATTATCGAATCCTGAACGAATATCAGATAAATAGAGATAAGGGGATTTTGAAGAGTAATATTTGAAGAATAATAGCAGTAATACGAATAACAAGACTACCACGCTTGCAATTCAATAATGTGTTTAGTTGAAAGTTTAGCCAAACAGGAAACAGGACTATCAAACAAGATTCAAAACAGCCTCCTTGCAACGTCCGATAATGTATATTATGTTCGGTCGTAGAGAGTTTTTAAAATTTCGCGCTTGCTCCGGAATTTCAAGGCTATTTCTATTTTTTAGGCGCATTTTAATGATAATGCGCCCAATAATTATCTGACGTTAATTCGGACATCAAATAGTTCTCTCAACTTGGCGAGATTGCAGTATTCTTTTTACCGCTGAGATGATTTCGTAGAAGTCGTAATTGCGTTCAGTTTTAATTCGAAACAGGGGAATGCCAACGCTGTCAAAAATGGAATTGATAAAGTTGTCCCGTTCCTGGCGTCTGTTCCATTTGTGTGTGTAGTCGTCCAGTTCGATACAGAGAATCGTCTCGCGCGTTTTTTTGTTCACGATCACATAGTCAATCGATTTTCGGCAGATGCGATTAAACGCTTTCATCCGTTCTTGCGAATCTCTTCCTACAGATTCGATAATTGATGAAACGTTGACCTGCGGCCAAACAATTACGTCCAGTCCAGCCTGTTTCAGAGCGACGCAAAGTTTGATATAAAAATCATTTTCAGACTGCGTCAGAATACAGGATTTTCGTTTGTAATTCTCAACGCCTCCATCAGTATCTGAAAACTGTTCAGGCTCTGATTTCTTCTTTCCCAGGAACGATTCCAAGTAATTCTCTATTTTACTTTTAGCAATCAGAAGTAACAACATAATAATGGTACTATTACTGCCGCAATGCAAAGCCACATCGACAGCTGATAAATTGCATTTGTAAACGGTTCTGGGATAGCGATTTTAGTAGTTTCTTGCGCTATTAGATTTAACATTTTGACGTTTCCTTTTTATTTTTTTGGGCTATTTCCATTCGCGCGCTATTTGCGAATCGATGGAAAGTTCCGTTTTCAGCTCGTCGACGGTTTCAAATCTCTTTACTCCACGGATTCTGTGCAGGAAATCGACTTTAATCACCTTCCCATACAGGTCTTCGTTGAAATCGAGAATATGCGCCTCGACTCGGGGCAGGTTCTGATTGAATGTAACGTTCTTTCCGATATGAACCATGGCGCGGAACTTTCGTGTTTGTTTGCCGCCGCTACTGACACTTGCCAGGAAGACGTCTGCAACGTACGCGCCTTCTCCGGGAAGGAGGACGTCAATCGCTTCTATATTGGCTGTCGGGAACCCAATAGTTCTACCGCGAGCGTCGCCGTGGACGACCATGCCGCGAATCCGATACGGCGCGATCAACATAGCATTGGCTGAATCCACATCTCCGTCAGCTATCGTTGTCCTAACGCGAGAACTGGAAACGCGCGCCCCTTTATATTCAACGCCGGGAACAATATCAAGCGTTATAGAATTTTCTTTTGTCCACTTAGCCAGATGTTCAGCGTCGCCAAGTCGGTCTTTTCCAAATACGAAGTTATCTCCTTCAACCAGCGCTTTGACTTTCATTCTCTTAACGAGAATTTCATCAAAGAACGTTTTGGCATCCATGCCTAGCAGCTGCAAATCAGTCGGATAGAACAATATAACGTCAACGCCTAAACTCGACAGTAGCCGAGCCTTGCGATTCTTCCACGTCAGCGGTCTTGGGGCTGCTTCTGGACGCAACAGGGCGGCAGGGTGAGGGTCAAAAGTAAAGACGATAGACGGTCCGCCAACTTGTGTGGCTTTTCTTTTTAAATGTTCAATAAGTTGTGCGTGCCCTAAATGGACGCCGTCGAAGTTGCCAATCGCGACGGCTCCTGAAGGCAGATTGTCAAAAAAAGTATCAGATAAATTTGACATGCGTTGATAACAGATTAAGGAATAACGATCCAAACAACAGACGCCAATTTCTCAAAGAACGCCCTTGGTCGAAGGAACGCCTTTTTGATTTGGGTCAACTTCCCAAGCCATTCTCAACGCTCTGGCAGCACACTTGAAAATTGCCTCAGCAATGTGATGGCTGTTGCGACCGTATTCCAGCTTGACGTGCAAATTGCACATTGCCGCAGTGGAAAAACCCTGCCAGAAATCGTCAACCAGTTCCGTATCGAAATCGCCAACTCGCGGGGTGGGGAACTTCGCATTGCTAACGTAAAACGGACGTCCGCCCAAATCAACAGCGACTGTTACAAGCGTCTCGTCCATCGGGAGAGTAAAACAGCCGTAACGGCGAATCCCGACTTTCGTTCCTAGCGCTTCTTTCAACGCCGTTCCCAAAGCAATGCCGACGTCTTCTGTCGTATGGTGCGCGTCGACGTACAGATCTCCGGTTGCTTTAATAACCAGATCTGAATTCGAGTGCCGACACAGCAAAGTAAGCATGTGATCCAAAAATCCCTGCCCCGTCGAAATCGTGGAAAGACCTTCGCCGTCCAGATTCCATTCCAGACTGATTTGCGTTTCGAGCGTATTGCGAACAACAGCGCCTTTTCTCATGACGATTTCCGTTTTCCTTTCCACGCACGCGTGCAACGTGCGACTATAAATGACTTCTTAGTCAATTCCCAATTCGTACCGTAGCTGGGCAAACTGCTCTGCATATCGATTGGACGAACAATGGACGTGCTCTGACTCTGTAATAACCTTCATACATTCATTGCAATCAACGTATGAATCAATCAAAATTGACTCAAACGGGGTCAGTTGGGGCGCATAAACAACCAGCAACTTATGCTCGTCAAATTGAACCTCTGTCTGCAACTGTGGATTAAGCACCGCAATTCCCGTACAACCATCGTTGAGTAACAAATCTTCATAATGATATAGTATACTCATCAAAACGGGTATGTCAATACTTTCTCTATACATTTCCCCGCCCCCTTCGACCTCTGGCATATCATGGCTTGACTCTAGGACAACGTCAACGACGTCTCCCATCGGTTCCAGCAGGTTGAGAAAAGTATCGAACAACAGTTCCTTGGAAACGCTCGCTATAAGTGTTTTGATACAGTTTGAAGCATACTCGTCTTTCGAGATTTCATGTCTAAAGCCTTGCGTTGGAATGACTTCCAGTTTTTGTCCTGGACGAATTGCATCCGTAAGATTAAATTTACCATAGCGGGATTTGTACAGATACCGAACTTCCTCAGAAGTCTGTGTATGCTCTACTCCAACCCCAAAACCAGTTTGATGATAAATGTTCTGCAGGAGTTTTTTCAGGTCGTTCATATCGAATTTCCTTTTTACTAAAGCATGTGCGAAAATCAGCCAGCGGAACAAACCGCCCTACCCTGATTTCCAATCGTTTAAAACAATTCGATTTCAGTTGGAAAAGTTTAGTTATTTTATCTAACCGTTAAACTTTACCAAAAATGTAGCACACGTTTTGAAAACTGTAGTTAAAAAATTTGAAAATTTAGGATATTTAGATAAAATATTCCGATTATAACTGGTTTGCTGATTATTCAAAGAAGCGATTTTATCAATTTTAACGATTATAGCGATTTTAATTACCCCCCTACTCTGCTTCGGTTTACCACCGCAAAACCAAACTTTTTTAAAAATTTTCAAAAATTTTTCGAAAAACATGGTTTTGCTATGACACAGTCTGTCGTACCTCCATTGAAACGGAAATAAATAATGGTAGAATCCTAACCAAGACGGTTGGGATAACCGTTTGACGCCATTTTCAATAATTGACGTTTTATTATTCTCAAATTCTTTTTTACAGGAGATTTCTATGAGACAAGATTACCTTCACATCTGCATCGTCTTGGATGCTTCCGGCTCCATGTCTCCGATGGAGAGAGAAACGCGCCAAATTCTCAAAGACTTCATCTACAAAGAAAAACTGCAACCGGGTAAAACAGTTTTGGACGTCTATCAGTTCAATAACTACGTTTACCATCTTCTCAAATCCATTGACCTTTCCAATGTTGACAATCGATTTGTTGACCACTACTCCTGTAGCGGTTGCACTGCAATGAACGACGCCATCTGCGTTGCAATTGATGAACTCGGAAAAAAGTTCTCCCAAATGCCCGAAGACGAACGCCCTGCCGACATTTTGGTTGCCATCCTGACGGACGGAGAAGAAAATGCCAGCAGACGCTTTACCACGGCAGACGTCAAACAGAGAATTACTCACCAGAGAGACGTGTACAGTTGGCAGTTTATGTTCCTGGCTGCCAACCAGGACGCTATCCTCAGCGGTGGCGATATTGGCATTCAAGCAGACGACTGTGTCAATTTCGACGCATCTGCTCAGGGCATGCGCTTTTGTATGGACAACATTAACATGCGTAATGCGAACATTCGCAAACAACGCAGATAAAACTTAGATAAAATAACGAAGATGGTGTGTTTTCTTCTTACTTCGTTAGCCTCCTTTGCCTCGTCGGCAAAGGAGTTTTTTTTATTCTTTTCTGATCTTGTCCATCGTTGGCAGGAACATGCCGCCGACGGAGTTCCCAGCTGTCATAACGAGAATGTAAAGCAGCGTCTTCTGGTTGATTGTCCCGGCGACGCAGAAATAGTACATGTTCGCAATGCAGTGTTCAAATCCTGACAGGATAAAGATAATAACGCACAGAAAAACAATGATGGCGCGGAACAGGTCTGGCAGTTTTTGGCGAAAACTCTCCACTGCGATATACATCAGCAAACCGCAGAAAATCGAGAGGATAAAAATGCTCGTCAGCGTGTCCCCCGTTTTAACGGCGCATAGAGCCGCGGCGGCGGCAGGAATCTTTTCCAATCGCGTTTGACGAATTAGCCAGCCGACCAGAAAAGTCCCGGCGAAGTTGCCCAGCCAGATGGTTATCAGCGTAACGACGTATGGGAAAAACGACGATTTGGACTGGTTGACCAGATAGCCGATCGCGCCGGTATAGAGTTTGAACTGAAAACACAGGATTATAAACAGTCCGAATCCGAACAGGGTCGCGCCCGCCAGCCCGCCGCCAACGGACAGATTGACCGTACCCGCTATGCCGATTGCAATTCCGGCTAAAATCGCGTTGATAAAAGTTTTGAACATGGTCTTAAAGTAATACTTAAAATCCCGTAAATTGGTTCCTGGCGTTTGCGCAGGTCATTGGATTTTTAAACACGAAAAACACAAAATAAGCGAAAGTTTCGAAAAATTTATAGATTTATAAAAATTCTTTCGTTTGTTTCGTTCTTTTCGTGTATTTCGTGTTAAAAAAACTTTTGGGCAGGCAAAACGCCTGCTTACTGGTTCGAAAGCGTCAATTGCCGGAAAAATCACATATTCTCTGCTCAGTCCTTTTCGCGAATCTGGAAGTTTTCGCGAATCTGAAAGAATCTCAGTTCCAGACCCAGCTCTTTAGCCAAGTACGGATTCTTTCTTAACAGGTCGTTCTTTTCTTCCGGGTCGATGGACAAGTCGTACAGTTCTGGATACGACGTATCCATTATGGACGGAAAATGCTGGTTGGAAACGTAATGCCAGCGCGGCGTTCGGAGCGTATTCCCGTTGACTATCAGTTCCTGTCTTCCATCTGAGGACAGTCCCAACAAAGCGGGCGTAACGTTTTGGCTGTCCAGCGACGCCAGTTCTTTGCTCTTAACGCCCAGCATGGCGGCGAAAGAAGCGAGAAAGTCCATTTGACAAACCAATGCGTCGGACGTTCCCGGCTTTACTCTATTCTTATAGTAGACGATAAACGGGACTTGCGATCCGCCGTTATAGGGGCTGTATTTCCCGCCGCGAAGGTTTCCAGACGGTTTATGCCCGGTCTTGTCGTTGAGGACAATAGACTGGTCAAGATAGCCGTCGTTGACAACCGGGCCGTTGTCGGAGGTAAAGATAACAATCGTGTTTTCCGTCAGATGGAGTTCGTCCAACAGACGCATTACTTCCCCAACTTGCCAGTCCGCTTCCAGAATGGCGTCGCCGCGAACGCCCAGCGGGGATTTGCCGGCAAAGCGTTCGCCCGGCATACGGGGAACGTGCGGCTGATGAAGAGCGTAGTAGAGGAAAAACGGCTTGTCGCCAGCGGCGGAGCGGCGAATAAACTTCTCCGCTTCCGACTTGAAAACCTCGCCCATGGTCTCGTCCACCCAGCGGGCGGCGCAGCCTCCCTTTTGGAATCCGATGCGCCCTACCCCGTTGTGGACGCTGTTGTTGTGCCCACGCAGAGATTTCTGTTTTGTTACAAGTTCCAGATTGGAAACGTACGTCGGCTCGCCGTCAAAGTTCTTTTTATAATCGACAAACAACGGGTCGGACGGGTCGAGGTTGACGACGTTCCCGTCGCGAATGTAAACCGTCGGGGTGCGGTCGGCAGTCGCCGCCATAATAAACGAGCTGTCAAACCCGACATCGTTCGGTCCCGGCGCGATACGGGCGTTCCAGTCGATCTTCCCGCGTCCCAACCCCAAATGCCATTTCCCGACAATTCCGGTTGTATATCCCGCCTTGCGAAACATCTCCGGCAGAGTCAGCGATCCCGGCTCGATCAACAGCGGCGCGTCGCCGGGCAGAATCTGAACCCCTTCCCGACGGAACGAGTATTTGCCGGTTATGAGCGAGTATCGGCTGGGCGTACAGGTGGAATTGGTTGCGAAGCCCTGCGTAAATCGGATCCCCTGACTTGCCAGCGAGTCAATGTTGGGAGTCTGAATAACTGTCGCGCCGTAACAGCTTACGTCGCCGTACCCGAGGTCGTCCGCTAGAATAATAATAACGTTCGGCTTTTTGACGTCGTCCGCTTTCAGACTCGCCGGACAGACGACAGCCCAAACCGCCGCCAGCAATAACAGGATTCGGTTCATGATTGCTCCGTGAACAAAGGGGATAATAACTCAAGATTATTTACAATGGATTCTATTATACAAAAAATTTGAAAAAAATCCAGTATCAATCTTTTTTGTTTATTTCGCTCCTATTGACAATGAAATATCACAGGGGTATAATATAAAATATACATTATTTGCGAATGTTCATTAATAATTTAAAATGAATACAGAAGATTCCAATTCAACGCCGCAGACTGATCGGGATAAACTCAACGAGCAGCTGGACGAGCTTCGCGAAGGTCAGCAGGAGTCCAATGTTGATTTTGACGACGTTGCAGACGAAAAGCCTCGTTCCTGGTGGACGTATTTGTGGTGGGGGTTGTGCGCCGTGGGAGGGCTGTTTTTCTTTTGGAGAGCGTTAAGCGCGCCTCAAGTAACCTGTTACGTTATGAAGACGATTCCAGACAGGGGTAAAATACCCGCTCAAGAGCCGGACGACTCGCCAGAGATTATGTGTTACGACGTTGTTATAGATGAAATTGACGACCCAGCCCCGGAACCTGCGCCTGCGGAACCGAAGTCTGAACAGGAACAGTAGACCAGTTACGAAATCATGTCAGAAGAGAATAACAAATCGAACAATGATTTAAGCCGCGAAGAACTCAACGAAGAGTTGGACAAGGTTAAGAAAAGCGCCCGTCAGGCAAGTTTATTGAAAAGAGCTGGCGTTGTAACATGTTACAGGACTTCTCAACCAGACGAAAACGATCATGGTCAAGAGGATTCTGACAGCGAGAAGCCAAGCGGCAAAACGTCAGACGAAAAAAAACGTTTGCGCTGGGGTTGCCTGATAGGAGCCTTGGCAGCTATTGGCTGGTATCTTCTTTTTTGGAGATCGATTGGTAAACCTCCTATGATAATGATGTGCTATTCCCCTGCCCCTGATCGGAATAGAGATGGAGAAGACATTAGACCAACATGTTATGAAATTGTTATTCCTGACGATAACGACATTCCCGATACGGAATCTTCTCCTGCGGTGTCGGATCCAAAGCCGAAATCGCAGTCTGTAGTTGAAAATGAAGACGCCGCTCTGGAAGAAGTTCAGCAATACTACGAAAAAGTTAAACGGGAATCGCCGATCAATAACGCTGATTCCAACGACGAACCGACAGAATGAGTTTGGTCCTATAGCGTATATTTTGCCATAACTTTCATTTTCCTTTAATTGATTTATAGAATCATGTCAGAAGAAAATAACAAACCGAATGACGATTTAAGTCGTGAAGAAATCAACGATGAACTGGACAAGTTGATCAACAAGATCAACGAAGAATTCGACAAGTCGACAGAAGATGAAATTTTTCCGGATGATATGTCAAATTGGTTATGTTATTCTGTTAATGCGAGTATAAGGCTTTGGGAGAAATTGAAAGGTAATAATAAGAATGACGATGATGGCAATTGCCCGCCTCCACAATCAAATGACAGCTATGACGACAATTCCGACACTCCAAAAGAAGAATAACGCCCTTATTGAACGCCTTTGATATGAGTTTCCTGTTCAACTTCTGGAAAAAGAAAAAGATTCTGCCGGACGTCGCTATTTTCGAGGTAACGTTTCGCTGTCCGTATCGGTGTCCGTTTTGCTATTGTCCGTGGGAGAACGCGTCCGCCGGCGAGTACCCGCGCAGCGAGCTGTCGACCGGGGAACTCAAAGACGCCCTGAAAATGCTCAAATCCTGCGGCGTCGGTCAGGTTACGTTCAGCGGCGGCGAGCCGACGTCGCGAAGCGATTTCCGGGAGATTCTTCTCTATACGCGGCGAGAGCTGAAACTGAAAGTCGGGATCATTTCCAACGGCTATTTAATCGACGAAGATTTTCTGGATTTCATCCGCCCGCTGAACATTTTGCTGTCGCTGTCCGTACCAGGTATTAAAACCTATCAGCAGACGACGGGCGTGGACGGCGCCAATCATACATTGGAACTGTTTCGCCAAGCCAAGGCGAAGAAAATTCGCACCTGCGCCAACATAACCGTTTCCAAAACGAATCTGCCGGAACTGTACGAAAACATCGCGTATCCGTTAATCAACGGGGCGAACTACGTTCTGATAAATCGGTTCATGCCGGGCGGACGCGGAATGAGCCATCAGGATTTGCTTCTCAACGGGGAGGAACTCAACGAGCTGTTCGACACGGCGGAAGAGGTTCTGGCGCGAGCCGGCAAAAAGGGACATATCGGAACGGAACTCCCCTACTGCGTCATTAAGAATCCGAAAAAATACCGGTATTTGTCGATTGCGTCGACGTGCAGCGCAGCAAAGCATTTTTGCGCCTTAGACCCCAACGGGTACTTGAAAGTCTGCAACCATTCGCCAACGACGCTGTGCCGCTGGGACGAAATCCCCAACGTCATTCCCCATCACCCGTACTGGCGCCGATATATTGAATCCGACTATGTCCCGACAATGTGTTCGGGCTGCAAAGATTTAACGCACTGTCACGGAGGCTGCCGGGAAGCGGCTCACGTTTTCGGCGGGGAAATTTCCTCTCCAGACCCGCTACTGCAAATAGAACCCTCAGCAAAAATTAGATAGAATTATAGAACCTATCGAGATTTATACATTCTCATTACATAGCTGAGAGAATCTCGGATGGGTTTGCAAGGAACTGAGAGAGCATTTCCTACAATTCTCTATCATTCCCAGCTCAAAATTCTTGAAAAAATCAGCGATATTTCTCTTTGGCGCCGATTTTGCTAATATTATTTGTATAACTGCAGTTAAAAACGTTTAGAGGAATAATTACTAAGAACATATCAATTACAACTAAAACTAAATTACACCCATGACTAATTCATTTTTAAAACGAACGGGACTTGCGACGGCGGAACTGATTACCGGGAACACGCCGCCGATTACCGTTATCGGAAACGAAGCTATTTGCGACGCCTTTGAACCGGATACGATTGCTCAGGCAGTTAACGCACGTCGATGTCCGGGCGTAACAGACCTGGTTTTGAACCCGGACGCCCATGTCGGATACGGCGCGCCGATTGGCTGCGTCCTTCTGTCGCCGTCGCACATTTACCCCGGACCTGTCGGCGTGGACGTCAAATGCTCCATGAGTCTGTTACAGTTCGACGTCCCCACAGCAGACCTGGCAGATAAACGCTTGCGTCGGGCAATTATCAACGCGATTGAACAGCGCATTACGACAGGTTTTGCGTCATCCAAATCCCTCAAAAAAGCTCCGAAATTTACAAACGATCAGGCGCGTCAGGCAATTATCGAAGGCGCGTCCGAAAGCGTATGCGAACAGTTTGGAATCCCCTTTGAATGGACGCAGCGATGCGAAGATTCTCAGCATTTTGCGGAAGATGGCTCAACCGAATCGCTGGAAAAGCGATTTGACGAACTGGTTTCCAGCGGTTTGTTTCGGGACTTGCCGCGACAGTTGCGGCAGTTGGGTACCTACGGCGGCGGAAACCATTTCGGCGAATGCGAAGACGTTCAACTTGCGGACGAAACCGAACAAACAGCACACGTCGCGGAAGTCTTTGGACTTCGTCAGGGCTGCATAGCGTTTCTGTCGCATTGCGGATCGCGTGGATTTGGGAACATTGTCGCTCGAAATCAGTTCAAACTCTTGCAGGAAAAGTTTGAAAAGTGGGGAATCCCCTACCCTGCTGGCGATAAAGAGTTGGTTTACGCGCCGTTGGGAACGCCAGAAGCGACAAACTATCTCAACGACATGGCGCTGGGAGGGAACTTCGCGACGGTCAATCACCTGCTGATTAACGTCTTGGTCAAAGACGCCTTTGAGGAAATCCTGCCCGGCGCCAAAGCAAATCTGGTATATTATATCAGTCACAACTTTATTCGACGTGAAACGCAAGGAAAAGACAATTCCATGACGTACGTTCACCGCAAGGGGGCGACGCGCGCGTTCCCCGCCGGGCATTGGAGCCTCAAAGATACGCCGTTTTACGAAACCGGACATCCGATTTTGTTGCCGGGCAACCCGTCTTCAGGATCTGCCGTCATGGTCGCCTTACCAGGCGCCGAGCTGAGCCGATACAGCATCAACCACGGAGCTGGTCGAGCGATGGGACGCCGGGACGCACAACGCCAGCTGGATCAGAAAACCGTCAACGACCAGTTCAATGCGGAAGACATCCTGACCAACTGCCGCAAACTCTACAGACAGTGCCACTTTTTCTACATACAGACGCTGCGCCAGATTCAGTTCTTTCGCCTGGGTTGCTTTCATCAATTCCTGTGCTTTCGCCATTGTCTCAGCATCCAGATACGCAACATCCGGATCTTCA
>JAZQDP010000321.1:0-8544 GCA_045546875.1 Thermoguttaceae bacterium
AGCGTTATCCCCCCTGCTCTCTTGACTTTTAATTCTCAAGACGTTAAAATATGTATAATAAAAAGAAATGCAAAAGCATCTCTTGTTTTTACTCTCAAACGTTTAGAAAGGCAATATTATGAATCGGTTTAAACTCGGTTGTTTTATAATGCTGTTCATCGCGATGGCGCCGTTTTTCGCTCAAGCGGAAACGTCAACCGGCTGGGAAAAATATCCCACGCCAGTTTTGGGCGGTAAGCTGGGTACCTGTTTTGACATCTCCATCATTCAAGAGGGGGACGTTTACAAGATGTGGTTTTCGTGGCGCCCTAAAAAGTCAATCGGATATACCGAAAGTAAAGACGGCATCCATTGGTCTGAGCCGCAAATCGTTTTTACTCCTGCCGGGAACTGGGAAGGCATCGTCAATCGAATTAGCGTTCTTGTCAAAGACGGCAAATACCATATGTGGTACACCGGTCAGATAATAAAAGGGCAAATCGGGTCAAAAATCGGATATGCGACCAGTCCCGATGGCATCCATTGGACTCGCGTTCAGAGCGACCCTGTTCTCGTTCCTCAAAAGCCGTGGGAATACATTGCCGTCATGTGCCCTCACGTGCTTTGGGACGAATCGGAAAAAGTCTTTAAGATGTGGTATTCCGCCGGGGAACAAAACGAACCGGACGCCTTGGGGTACGCGACCAGTCCCGACGGCGTACACTGGACGAAATACGCTCAAAACCCGATCTTCACCGCCAATAAAAACATAAAATGGCAACAGGTTAAAGTAACCGGCGCGCAGGTGTTTCCCTATAAAAATATGTACTATATGTTCTTTATCGGGTTTGAGACGGAAAGCCTCGCGCGAATCGGTATCGCCCGATCTCTGGACGGCGTTTCCAACTGGGAGCTGCTGCCCACCAACCCGATTATCGGTCCCGACGCGGGGAAATGGGACGCCAGCGCGTGCTATAAACCGTTTGCCATCTACGATAAAGACGAAGATTTATGGCGCCTATGGTACAACGGTCGCAACGGTGGGTTTGAACAAATCGGAATGGCGATTCACAAAGGAGAAGACCTCGGATTCCCGCAGACGCCCAAAACTGACGAATCCAAACAGATTCTCAAGTCCGACGACTATAAACATTATATTGACCAATTCAATTCCGATGACGAGGAATTAACAAAAAACGCGTATCCCAACGCCGCAGCATGGGATTTTCTCAAACCGAATATGCCTTTGTTGGATTATCCAGACAAAGACCTTGAACGAACATGGTATTATCGGCTCTGGACGGTTAGAAAGCACGTCAAGCGCGGGGCTGACGGCTCCTTTGTGGTAACGGAATTCTTGCCCAAAGTCGGTTGGTCGGGAAAAGAAAACGCGATTTCCTGCGCCTTGGGGCACCATTTTCGCGAATTGCGATGGCTTAAAAACCAGCAGATTCTAAACGACTACGCCGTCTTTTGGCTCCGCAAAGGAGGGGCTATACAAACGTACAGTAACTGGATTGCGGATTCCATTTGGCAAACCGCGCTCGTTACGGGCGATACAAGTTTAGCGGTGGATTTGTTGCCGGACTTGGTAGCCAATTTTGAGAAATGGGAAAAGAGCCGTTTGGATCCCAACGGTCTTTTCTGGCAATACGATGGCAACGATGGCGGAGAATGTTCTATCGGCGGGCATGGCTACCGCGCCCAGATCAATACGTATATGTATATGGACGCTATCGCCATTTCCAAAATCGCTAAATTGGCGGGTAAAGACGATCTTTCCCAAACATTCGCTAATAAAGCCGCTAAACTGCGAGAATTGATCAATTCCAAAATGTGGGATAAAGAGGCTCAATTTTATAAAGTGGCTCCGAGAACCAAAACGCCGGAGGAACCGCTCAAGTTAAAAGACGTTCGAGAAGAGCACGGATTCACGCCATGGTATGCGGATAACGCCTCGCTCCCGCCGGAAGAGTACACCGTCGCGTGGGCGCAACTGACAGACCCGAAAGGCTTTTACGCTCCGTTCGGTCCGACGACGGCTGAACAGCGTCATCCAAAATTTAAAATCGAATACGCCAACCATGAATGTCAGTGGAACGGTCCGAGCTGGCCCTATTCAACCTGTATGACGCTCACGGCGTTGGCAAACCTGATCAATCGAGACGCCTCAAAAGAAAAGGATACCCAGGAACTTCAAACTGCGTTTCGCAAGACGTTGGACTGCTACGTTCGTTCTCATAATATTATTCGAGAGGACGGAAAGAAAGTCCCGTGGATTGACGAAAACATCAACCCGCAAACCGGAGATTGGATTGCCAGAACGCGCCTTAAAAATTGGGGCTGGAGACCAAACAAGGGAGGTTACGAACGCGGTAAAGATTACAACCATTCCACCTTTTGCGACGTCGTCGTCAATTCGTTAATCGGATTTCGCCCTTCGTTAGAAAACGGATTTGAACTTTTCCCGCTTGTTGACAAGTCTGTTCCGTATTTCTGCCTTGACTCCTTGCCGTACCATGGGCGCGTTATTACAGTCGTTTACGATTCAACAGGCGAACGGTACGGTAAAGGCAAAGGATTGCGCGTTTTCGTTGACGGGAACCAGACGTTTGAATCTGACGCATTACCAGAAAAACCTGTTTGGGTTCCGTTGGAAAAATAACGATGCGTTGTACAAAAGAGGCGAGGCGTTTATTTGCTCTTGACAATCCGTAAAGTTAGAGTATATTATTGGGAATAATTAGGTACTTAATTTGTCGGTTAGCCAATCGGGGAAAGTGGTTTTCCCTGCCCTTAACAGCTAACAACGGTTATTTTTGCCGGTTATGAAGATTCCCGCCTCCTGCCGAGCGTCGTCATTTGAGATGAATATGACGCCTATGATCGACGTCATATTCCAGCTGTTGATTTTTTTCTTGTGTACGTCAAATTTCATTCAGCCGGAACAGCTTCTGCCAACGAATCTGTCTCTTCCGGGAGCCGTTGGCGCGGTAGAGGAAATTCCTCCGGAATTGCTGGACCTGGAAGAAGCAGTTATTGAAATACGCTCAGAAGGAACCCTTTGCTGGATTCTCGCGGGCGTTAAATACGATTCTTTGGAATCGATTGGCGCGACGCTTAAAGCGCTGTCCGAGGCAAAGTCCGATTTGCCGGTTTTGCTGGACATCGCCCCTGAAATTCCGCTGGGAAACGTGATTGACGTCTACGACCTGTGTCGAACGTGCGGGCTGACAAAAGTACAATTCGCCGCAGAACTAAACGAGCATGCAAATGCAACCAAATAATAACATTCCTGTCATAACCAAACCGTACGAGTGGGTTCACGTCGTCGAGGAATCCGATTTAGATCAAAACAACCACGTTAATAACGTCGTGTACGTTAAATGGCTGGAACACGTTGCCATCGAGAATTCTTCCTCATGGGGATTGACGCCGGAATTTTACCTGGAACTCGGCGCGACCTGGGTTGCCAGACGCCATACGATAGAATACCTTCACCCGGCGTTTCTTGGCGATCGGCTTATTGTTCGCACGTGGATTTCAGACCTTAAAAAGGTTTCCAGCACGCGAAGTTACGAAATTATTCGCCCGGTTGACAACGTCAGGATTGCCACCGGCGAAACGCTGTGGGCGTTCGTCCACCTTAAAGACGGTCGTCCGACAAGGATTATGCCTCAGGTTCTCGACGCAATAGAAAACGCGAGAGTTGGGTAAAAGAGGCAACGGTTGATTAATGCGGAATGCGGAATTCGGAATTCGGAATTACGCAAGCGCTTCATTATCATTTTTCATTTTTAAAACTTTGCGAACTTTGCGAACTTCGCGTGAGATTATTCCTTTTTGGCGCTAACACACCCACGGGTTCACACCCGTGGCTCGCCTAAGCGTAATTCCGCTCACTTCGTTCGCTCCATTACCGCCTTCCAATCCAATCGCGATCCCGGCTTACCTAAGCGCGCCGCCGCTTCTCTAATCAATAAGATTCACCCAACTTCTTTAATACCTCAATTGCATCTTCATCCCCCTGTTCCGCCGCTTTACGCCACCATTTAACCGCTTCTGTCATGTCTTGGGAAACGCCTTCGCCTTTTGCATAACAAACGCCAAGGTTGTATTGCGCAGGAGCATAATCTTGTTCCGCCGCTTTAACATACCATCTTACAGCTTCTAGGTGATCTTTTTGAACACCCAGACCGTTTTTATAGCAAACGCCGAGGTTATATTGCGCTTCCGCATAACCTTGATTTGCTGATTTATGGAACCACGTAGCAGCTTTTACGTAATCTTGTGGAACGCCTTCGCCAAAAAAATAAAACTCTGCAAGGGCGCATTGCGCTACTTTATCCCCAAATTCTGCTGCAATCCTAATCTTGAAACATTCGAACAAAAAAAGACAGCAAATGTTACTACAATCGAAATTGCAATTTTGACAATTGTTTTCATTACAATTCTCCTTTATACAAGACATAATACTCTGCTCAAATGAGCAAAAAGTTTTCAGTTACAGTTGGCAGCATCGTATTGAATTATCGATTTTCTAAAATCTTTTCTTTCTGAATCTGGAATTCCTGTTCGGTTAATAAACCTTGCTGATATAACTGCGACAACCGTTCCAGTTGTTCCATCGTGTTGTTGGCGAGTGCTTGCTGAATCGGATATGACGGTGCGATTGTATTCATTTCCGATAGCGCATCCAATCGCTTGTTAAGCAATTCTAAAAAAGACTGTGCACGATTAAAATCATCTTCGAAATTGATATTTTTCCATTGTGTTCTGATACTGTATTTTATTTGGCCAGATTGAATATTAATAAAATGACCAAAAGTTATACCTTGCACTGATTGGACGTCTTTAAGGTAAATAATTTTTATCGCTTGGTTAAAATTGTTTGACCCTCCAAGTCCTTGAGAAAAAGCAACAATCTTTTGGTTGGTGATACACACAACCCATTCGATAAAACTATGAAAGCTGCCAAAAAGCCAATATAAAAGACCAATATTTTCCAAAATAGTACAATTGTAAAATAAACCGTAAAGCTCTTCATCATCAGAAAAGTAAGAGCTAAACCGTGAAACTATATTATTTCCCAATTTTTTTTTATGTGTATTGACAGCGTTTGAAATGCCTATAGAAGTTTTCTTTGGATAAATGTACCTAAAATACTTTTCTAATATTTCATCAATCGTTCGAGCCATCTTAATATCTCCTTGCTAATTAATGGGGACTTTAACAAAGGCTATGGGGTATGTTTTTATTAAAGTCTCGATGTCTATTTGTTTCTTGGAATATTATATCCTTAATCTATGTATGGAAATGCGTTGCCAATTAGTGCGTTTCGTTAGCATGCGTCAACTGACAACGCAGTTTGATTAAAACGAATCTTTGCTGGCGTTAGTATTAGCGACTGGGTTCTTTTTAGTTGGTAACGAATGATTTGAGGATGAATCAACTGGAACAGGAGTCATCATAACTTCTGCACAACATGCCGATGCAACACAGCAGGCAGGCAGTGTATTTTGTTCTGATCTGAGCTTGAGTTCATGAAATGCAAGATTGCAGCGATGAAACTGTTCGGGCATTGCTGCAATTGCAGAAATTACCCCTTTTTCATCTACGTTATTTCTAAAAAACTCGCTGCATGAACATTTGTTGTTCAAAACTCTGTAGGCGCATTCACCATTGTAGGGGGTGATATATGTATCATATACATCCAATGCTAAATAGGTCAAAGGACGTGAAAAAACGCAAGTCAGCAAAACAACGGCGCTCAAAAAACAGCAAACCATCATCAATCTTTTGTGTCTTTGAATGAACGATAACATAATTAATTCTTATTCTATGCAATTAAAAACTGACGGTAAAATCTAATCGTTTAAGCATCTGTTTCTTATTGTTTTTCAATAGAACAACATAACTCTGGTAATGAATCTCTTATATATCTTTACTGAATATTACGAGAACCTTCAGAATTATGTGTATTGGATATTTTATGGAATCGTAGCCCCATACTTATTTTGTGCGAGCTGAAACAGCGCGTTTTCAGCATTTTCACAATCCTTTTTATATTGTTCTCCTTGCGCTCCAAGTTTGACAACTTCGAGAACATTACCAATCAACCCTGTCTCTTCATCATAATTAGACATTCTATAAAATGAATTTGCCAGAACAGAATATTTTTCTACGTATATTCTATAGTAGGCTTTAAAATCTGAAGGACATTTGCTTATGTCAAGCTGATTCAATCTGTTTACGAATAAGACAACATCGTTTGACGCTTTTTGGATAGCTGTAATAGCCGTTACAGTCTTTGTGAATTCGTCAGCGTTGCCGCTATTGTCAAGTTGCTGACCGGTACGTCCAACAGAATTGGCTATATCCTTCTTATAAATGGCAATCGTATCAATTACCTCTTGAACATAGTCGCTATCTGTTTTTACAACTGGTTGAGGATAAGCGTGTGGCGTGTACGCTCTGGGCGATGGAACTTTTTGGGGTTTCGTGTCGCAGCCGATGATTCCAGCCAACAGGATCAGGGCGATCAGAATACAATGGGTTGTCGATTGCATAGAGACTCTCCTTGATTAAATAGGTTGCATAAAACAAGAATCCACACAGATACGATAACGCAGAAACCCCAAGAAACAAAAAAATGGGAGTGCGTCCAGCGCATCCCAGTACGGAGGTCTCCAATAACCCACTAAAACGAACACGCGACGTCTCCCAGGCAGGGAGTCGAACACGCTCTGTTTTAGTTATACTGCAACAATAATTATATAGCTCCGCCAATGGCTGAGTTATATTGCTTGATTAGATATAGATATTGGAGTTTCCGTACTGTTCAAGCGAATTCTATTATAGGATTTCAATCCTTAACAGTAATGATACACGAAATTTTAATTTTGTCAAGGAGTACAACAGATTTTTTTGAATAATTTTTTATTATGGGACACTCTTAAATTTTGGTTGCAATGAAAAGAACTGGTTTATCCAGACAAAGAAGTTCGGCGCCATCAACGCCGTTTGCGGGCGGGATGTCCACAAATCGGGCTGAACAGAGAGGTATGTATTACACAAAAAGTAGCCCGAGCCGGGCTACGTCCAGGGGAGGTTTTTGGCTTCGTCAATTTGAAATGCACGCTTCGCAGCGTTTCAGTTCGCATAACGGCGAATGCGTAATTCCGTTCGCTGCGCGAACTTCATTACCGCCTTCCAATCTTCTACTGCCTATTGCCTACTGCCTCATACCTAACCTCCCTTCGAGTTTGCCGAAAAGACTCGCTAATCAGCCTTCCTGTTTTACCTAAGTTGTAAAATTTTAGGGGGAAATCGAATATTTTCTTCGTTTTTTGTTCTGGTTCCCATTTTCTTTTTATTAATTTTGATAATAATAGTTTTAGGTGAAAAGTAGAATTTATCAAAATAGGGAATTTCTTTAACGAGAAATTCAAATTGTTTTATAAGACCAAATATAAATTCCCAAACCGTGAACGTTAGGAGAACAGTTGATATGATGCAGCAAGCAATCGAAAAAGCCAACACCCTGTTGGAAGCGTTGCAATGGATTCGTGAATTTCGCAACAAAATAACCGTAATTAAATTGGGCGGATCGGTAATGACCAATCCTGTTGCGATGTCGCGATTGCTGTTGGACGTAATTTTTATGGAAACGGTTGGCATGCATCCGATTATCGTTCACGGCGGAGGTCCGACCATCAACCGCGCGATGGCAGAAGCGGGCATAAAACCGGTTTGGGTGCAGGGACGCCGATACACAGACGCCCAGACGCTGGCGATTGTCGAGAAGACGCTTGGACGGGAACTCAACGAACAGCTGGCAGACCAGATTACCATCCTCGGCGGGCGGGCAGAACCGTTAAATTTCCGCACGCACAACGTTCTGTTTGGACACAAACTCAAACTGTACGACGAACAGGGGCAGCTTCTGGATCTCGGTTCGGTGGGAGAGGTAACTCGAATTGACGAAGATTATATTCACTATCTTGTTGAATTCAAACACGTTATCCCGGTTATTCCGTCGATGGCAATTGACGACGAGTCGAATTCCGGCGGGAAACTCAACGTCAACGCCGACTCTGCGGCAAATATTGTCGCTCAGCGGCTCCACGCCCACAAGCTGGTTTTCCTGACGGACATCAACGGCGTCCGGCGCGACAAAAACGATCCAGCTACGCTTATTAATTCACTCAATTCTAAAGAAGCTCAACAGCTCATTGACGATCATATTGTTGACGCTGGAATGATTCCGAAACTCCAGGCGTGCATCGACACCGTCAACAAGGGCGTCAAACAAGTCCACATTATAGACGGCGGGGTTCGTCATTCGCTTTTGCTGGAAGTGTACACCAATACCGGCATCGGAACGGAAATTCATAAATAGGCAGTCGGCAAGAGGCAGTTGGCAGTAGAAAATTGGAAGGCGGTAACGGAGCGACCATCGGGAGCGACGTTGCGCTTAGGCGAGCCGGGATGCGTTAGTTCCCGGAAAATGGAAGGCGGTAATGAAGTTCGCGCAGCGAACGGAATTACGCATTCGCCGTTATG
>JAZQDP010000322.1:0-5118 GCA_045546875.1 Thermoguttaceae bacterium
CTCCCTTTTTAGGGAAGTTTTTTCAAGCGAAATAATATGATGGGAAAACCTTTAGTATTATTTACAACGCAAGCGACCAACGGGAGCGGTTATAATACGTCTCGCGCGGCAGCGCGGATTGGGAACGGCGCCTCGCCGTCATTTCAGCTGCGCTTTGAGTTCCTGAAAGTTCTCTAACGCGCTTTGAAGGTTTTCGATGATGTCGTCAGCCAGTTCTTCGGGAGACGGCAGGTTGTCCAGGTCGGCGAGGGACTTGTCTTTTATCCAGAAAATATCGAGGCTGGTTTTGTCCCGTTCCAATATCTCGGAAACGTCGAATTTGCGCCAGCGACCGTCCGGGTTCTTTTCGCTCCACGTTTCGGAACGTTTGCGGCGGTTTTCCGGATGGTAACAGGTTATAAAGTCCTGCAAGTCGGAAAACTGCATCGGGTTCTGCTTGAGCGTAAAGTGGATATTGGTTCGGAAATCGTAGATCCAGACGGTTTTTGTCTGCATTTGAGCGCCGGCGGGGCGTTTATCAAAAAAGATAACGTTTGCCTTGACGCCCTGTTTGTAGAAAATGCCGGTCGGCAGTCGAAGAATCGTGTGCAAATCCGTATTCTGCAGCAGTTTTTTCCGAATCGTTTCTCCGGCGCCGCCTTCAAACAGAACGTTGTCCGGCACAACGACGGCGGCTTTTCCGCTGGCTTTGAGAATCGTGTTGATGTGCTGAACGAAATTGAGCTGTTTGTTGCTGCTGGTCGTCCAGAAATCCTGGCGGTTATAGACGAGGTCTTCCTCTTCCTGTTCGCCTTCTTCGTTGGTAAACGTGAGGGAAGATTTTTTGCCGAAAGGCGGGTTTGTGAGAACGTAATCCACCCGATAGCCGGGATCGGTCAGCAGGGAATCGCCGCAGGAAACGAGCGCGTTGCTGTAAATATCGCCGATGTTGTGCAGATACAGGTTCATCAGACACAGCTTGAACGTGGACGGCACCAGCTCGTTCCCGTAGAACGTTTCGTTTTTGAGAAACGCTTTCTCTTCCCGGTCGAGAGAATAGTTTTTCGGGTCGGCGAGGAACGCCTGCGACGCCAGAAAGAACCCGCCGCTGCCGCAGCACGGGTCGGCAATTGTTTTCATCGGTTCCGGACGAACGCAGGCGACCATCGCCTGAATGAGCGGTCGGGGCGTAAAGTACTGACCCGCGCCGGACTTTACGTCTTCGGCGTTTTTCTGCAGCAACCCTTCGTAGATTTCGCCTTTGACGTCGGACGACATCGACACCCATTTTTCCCGGTCGATCATCTGCACGACGCGGTATAAAATTGCGGCGTTGCTGATTTTATTGATGGCCCCCTGAAAGATTTGACCGAGAATGCCGCTCTGCTCGCCGAGCTTTTCCAGAGTCTTTTTATACTGATCTTCCAACGCCGCGCCGTTCAGAGCGTTCATATCCGTCCAGCCGAACCCTTTGGGAATGCCGGTCTTCTTTTTATACGGCGGCTTGGAATACTCGTCCGACATTTTCAAAAAGATCAGATAGGTCAGCTGTTCCAGATAATCGCCGTAGGAAACGCCGTCATCCCGCAGCGCGTTGCACATTCCCCAGACTTTGGAAATAATTGCCGATGTTTGCTCAGTCATTTTGACTTATCTCCTGTATTGCCGATTTGGCTCTGATTGGTTTGTTTATAGTAAAGTGATAACGTCGGGAAGGCGTATAAATAGGGGTTACGAAACAGGCGAGAGGAATATGGAACCGCGTCCTGAAAGGACGCCATTTCTATAACCGTCGACTTTAGTCTACGGGCAGCGCAGCCCATCAATCTCTCCTCCTGATCGAGTCAGTCCCTTTTCTTTCCCCGAGCGCCGTTGGCGCTGGGGGAAAGAAAAGGGGTGTTTGTCGATTTTTTCTTTTCTCGTTTTCCCTCCCCGGTGGTTGAACCCGCCGGTTATAGAAATGTAACCCCATTCGGGGTTAAGGATGACGCTTCGCCGCGTTCCCTTCCTGTCGCAGTTGTTGCAAAATTTGCAACAACTGATTTTTCGCGATTCCCTTTCTGTCAACCTGTTCGGAATTTCCGAACAACTGATTTTCCGCCGCGTTCGTCCATGTTTATAATCTCCCTTCAAAGGCGTATATCAAAAATCTTGATGGAACGTATCATACAAAGTCAAGACTTTGGAAATAATTGCTGATGTTTGCTCAGTCATTGTCTTTCTCCTGACTATCGTTGATAATGCTTTTTATAATCTCAAAAACAGCGAGAAAACAATCAAAATTAAATTTATCAAAAGGTTCCTGTTTTTCCAGAATCATTCTTGCAAATTTTGATTTTGGAAGGGCATAGTTAGTACCATTATTATTTTTAAGAGAAGTAACTCTTTCATCGCTTGAGCCTTCAATTATAGCAATACTTGATTTGCCACTTTTTTCCCATTTTTCACTTTTTTTCCAATTTTCGCAAACTCTATCCAAATCAATTGAGATACCGCGATCGTCAAATTCATTCCTCATATACAAACGATGAGAAATTTTGGCTTCTGGATCATACCATTCCGTTTTGATTTCGTCGTCTGTATAATAATGTTCAATACTAATTGCAGGCGTATCTTTTCTATGCTCAGGAACAGGTAAAACAAAAGAATACACATTATTTCCCCAGTTTTTAAACCGTTTCCCATCATCAGACAATTTTTTAGTTGTGTCGGGATGATCATTATCTGCTATAAAGATATATCTAATAGATTGTGGCGGCAATTTGGACATGATTTCACAGATTCTGCTCAACATTGTATTTCCCATTTCCATTTTATGTACAGTATGGTCTTCACTATTCCCCGATTCATATTCAAAGAATTCAAAATCGAGACCATCAAATATATCATTGTGTTTACCGCTTGATTGCAATTTTTCAAATGCTGCTTTTAGATGTTTCCAATCTGTAGAACCTTCTGTAACAATTATTGTTTTACTATTTGAATTATATGATTTAAGGATCTCTATCTCTTTTTGATATGTTTCAGTTTGTTTTAAGTATTCGTATGCTCGTTGGAATTCGGCAAATCTTTCTGCGCTGATTTTTTCAGCATTAGGCATCTCGTAGATATCAAATCCGTCTTCGCCAAAAACTTCTTTCATTCCAAGTAAAAATAAAGGAGAATGGGAAGTAATGACAAATTGAATTTTAGGGAACAGTCTAATTAGATGAGGTAAAACTTCTTTTTGAAGTTTTGAATGCAAATGCAATTCTATTTCGTCTATAACAACAATACCTGTGATATTATCAAGAAGAATACTCTGGTTTATATCATTATTATCTGCATATCGAACAATTGTCGCGAAAAGATTAAACAGCGCTATTTGTCCTGTCGATAACGAATCAAGTGATGGACATACAACTTTATTGCCATATTTTTTAGCAATTCTAAATCTTGAACAGCCTTGATTCCTGTAATTCAGTTGAAAATAAACATCTTCACCAAGAATTTCACTTAAAATAGATTCTAAATTATCTCTTGCTAAAAGTAGCCCTCGCAGATTGTGTGTGGTATTGTGAATTAAACAAAATTCCTCATTATCAATTGTAATATCTCCACGAGAATCAGTTATAACATCCAGCAGCCATTGAAGATTTGATGATGTAACATCACGAACAATTATTGGATTTTGCAAAATGCCATACCAATAGTCTCTTATGATTGGATGCAAAGCCTGTTCTGTTTGATAATATTTGTTTCCCATCCAAACTGGTTTTTCATATCGATCTGGTCCAAAGTAGCAGATAACATTATTATCCCAAATTTCAGTTATTGTTTTTTTGTCAGTAAAAACACGTTTTATACTATCATTTTCATTCCACGAAGAACGGGGTATTTTTTTGCCAATTTGCGTTATAAAGTCATTCATAGAGAGTATTCCAGACTTAAAAATATAATCAATTGTTTTCTCTGCAGCAAATGAAATAAAAGAATACAAATACCTAGAGCCTGTATGTATTTCGATTGGAGAGATAGATTTGAAGTATTGGAATCTCTGGAGTTCGTTTTGTTGAACATTAACAAATGCCATTCCTGCCATTTCAAAGAATGCGTCAATAATATTCGACAAGACGGTTGATTTCCCTGTGCCATTCTCACCGACTAAAATAACAGGCTTTGGATCGCCGTTTTCATGAAACGGGAAATCAATACGAACATCGGTTAAAGGTCCAACATTTTTGTCAATCAATTTCTTTAAGTATATGCTATTTGTCATGTTTATAATCTCCCTTCAAAGGCGTCTTTTAAAATGCTTTGTCGTAATACTTCCGCTTGCTGCAACGAAGCGTCTACAGTTTGTTCGATGTTGTCGCAGACGGAAAAATGGGTTTCAATACTTTCAACAATTTTTCTTTGAGTTACAATATCTGGCAGAGCTACGATGGGTTCCCATAATGCTTTAATACCAACGTTACCTTGTCCAACATTTCCAGTTTCATAACTAAAAAACTTATCTCGAAAAGTTGGAGAAGACAAATAATATTGAAAATATTCAGGAAGGGCTATTGTTGCATCAAAACGCAAGGCGGCAACTCGCTGATTTAAAAGATAGTTGTTTTGTTCCTCTATCATTGCAACATATCCGTAATCCCGTTTTCCTCTTGAACCCGTCAAGGTTATAACACAATCACCTCGTTTTAATAAGTATTTTTCAATAATAGACTCATCAACTTCTAAAGTTTTTGTTAAATCTCTGGAAAAATCAAAGCGTCTTTCTTTTACGTTTCCTATTTTTATAACAATATACTCTCCATTAGGATTGTACTTACTGCTTTTAAATGAATAACCGCCTATAACTTTTGAAAAATCTTTTAATTGTCTTTCTGGATAATTTCCTTCAAACGCCTCTTTTAGAACGGCTTGGCGGTATATGGCAAGTTGGGCTTTTATTTTTTTCAGCGTTTCCACGCCTGCGTCCAACTGCGAAAAGAATTCCTCTATCTTGGCTACTATGCGCTCCTGTTCCGAAAGAGGGGGAACGGGAATTTTTATCTTAGAATACTGCTGAATCCAATATCGTTTATGTGTACTATGTTCAAACTTGATTATTTGCATCCTATAATATATAAACTTTGGATTGACCAATGATTGATCAGG
>JAZQDP010000323.1:0-2187 GCA_045546875.1 Thermoguttaceae bacterium
TTGAGAAAAGATATTATTCGTTAAATTCATTGTTTTTGTTATTGTTTACTTAATCATGAATCCTGATATAACCAATTCTGAAGTTCGTACGTTTCGTGCCGCAAATATGCATGAAGCATTGCGATTAGTTCGGGAAACCTTCGGTCCCGACGCAGCGGTTATATCGGCTAAGCAAGTTAAACAAAAGAGATTTTTTGGGTTATTGTCTGGTACGCCTCAAGTTGAAATTATTGCCATCCCGGGTAAATACGTTCAAAGCAGATTGGATTCAACTTCACAGGTACTACCGCGTTCAAAAGTTAATTTAGTTAATCCTCGACAAGCTCAACTTAATGACGCTGTTTTTTCATCTTCCGTTGGTGTCAATGATGTTCGTCAGGCTGCTAATGAGTTTGTTCAATCCCCATGGGATTCCGTTATGCAGGGGTTTCATAACCATGATTTTTGTTCAGAAAATCAAATGACTTCTGCGCTTTATAAAGCATACACCAATTTAATTGATCTTGATATTTCAGAACTGATTGCTCAAGAGTTGATTGCCTCTGTTAAATCGCATTTACGCGGCGAGCAGTTAGATGATTTTACCTTGATTCGTCAGGCTCTCTTAGCTGAAACCAGCAGACAAATTCCCGTTTCGGGAGCAATTCGTCCGCGACATTCCGGATATGTTGTTGCTTTGGTTGGACCTACTGGCGTTGGAAAAACAACTACGATTGCCAAGTTAGCAGCTCATTACAGTTTGAAGGAACGTATTCGCGTTGGACTGATTACTGTCGACACGTATCGTATAGCAGCGGTTGAACAGCTTCGTGCGTATGCCAATATTATAGATTTGCCGATGTTAGCCGTTCGTTCTGTTTCAGAAATGACTCAAGCCGTTGCTCGTTTTCAGAATTTGGATTTGATCCTTATGGATACTGCAGGGCGGGGGGCTAAGGATGACGATAAAATTCAGGACTTAAAAGTATATCTCCATGCCGCTCGTGTGGATGAAGTGCATTTGACCTTGTCAGGTTCTTCGGCGGCGCGATCGTTATGTCGTGCGGCTGATTCATTCTCATGTTTGGGTTTGTCGTCGTTACTGCTAACAAAGCTGGACGAAGCAGTTGGGCTTGGCAATTTATTGTCGTTGTTGCGATGGCGGCGTTTGCCGTTGTCGTACGTAACGGATGGACAAAGCGTTCCGGAAGATTTTGAGGTAGCCGATGCCGTTAAATTGGCGCGTTTGGCTTTAGGAGAGAAAGAATAAAACATTGTTGTAATAAAAAGATTTGAGCAGTTGGTTGTTTGAAGCGCATATTTATTTCTCAACTGACTCTTAAACTTTGATTTCATTTTGGAGTTTAATAATATGACAGAAGGAAATTCAGAAGCCGTTCGTAAACTTTGGATTGAATATAAATCTAATCCAACGCCGGCGCTGCGAAATCGCTTAATGGAAATTTACATGCCGATTGTCAAGCACAACGCAGAACGTATTCGTACTCGTTTGCCTGGCAATGTTGAATTGGACGATTTGCTTCAGGTTGGCGCCATTGGGTTGATGGATGCAATTAACGGGTTTGATATTACGCGTGGCGTTAAGTTTGAAACATTCTGTACCGCTAGAATTTGCGGCGCGATTCTTGACGGCTTAAGAAATATGGACTGGGTTCCACGTCAAGTTCGCACCAACGCAACCAAAATGAAAGAAAAGATTCATCAAATGGAAGGCGTTTTGGGACGTATGCCGCAAGATACGGAAATTGCAGCAGAAATGAATCTTCCACTTGAAGAAGTTCAGCGAACGCTCCAGGATATCAAGATGGTTCATTTAACCAGCCTTGATAAACAGTGGGAACAGGAAAATGACACAACTCGCAATCTGAGAGAAATCGATTTTTTGGTTGACAAACGCACAGAGGATCCAGGAAAGAAATTGCAAAATTCAGACCTGATCAAGGTTGTTACCAAAGGATTGTCCCAAAGCGAGCGCTTGGTTATTATTCTTTACTATTATGAGAACCTGACAATGAAAGAAATCGGTTTGACTCTTAACTTGTCAGAAAGCCGAGTTAGTCAGATTCATACATCAATTATGCGTCGTCTTCAGGAAACGTTGGCTCATCGTCAGTCGGAACTGACGGCAAACTAAGATTAAACGGTCCGCCCTACTCCAAGCGTGAGTCCGTTTTATTAGACGTCTCT
>JAZQDP010000324.1:0-5123 GCA_045546875.1 Thermoguttaceae bacterium
CCCCTTCCAGCTTCCCCACTTCTCAAAAATCTCTCGGGATCTCGTAGCCCTTGGTTTCCTGACGGGAGAAGAACGACGCCGCCTGGTCGTCGCCGACGATCGTTTCCGTCTTCGGATCCCATTTGACTTCCCGGTTCAGTCGGGCGGCGATAGCGCACAGGTGACAGGCGTTCATCGCTTGAACGTGAGAGACGACGTCCGAAATGCACGTGCCGCCTTCGCGGACGCAGCGGATGAAGTTCTCTTTGTGTCCTTCCATCGGTTTGCCGTGGAACAGTTCCCGATAATCGTCTTCGGTGAACGCGTTGGGCGGAAGCTCTTCGACCGGCTTGCCCTTGCAGCGGCCGCGGCTGACGTGGAAGCGTCCTTTGGTTCCCTCGAATAAAATCCCGTTGCCGTCGGGCGATTCGCTCACGACGTGCATTTCAATCCCGTTGTCGAACATGCACTTAATGTCGAACTTGTCGCTGGTGTTGAACCGATTGTCAACGGTCGGATAGCCGTCTTTGAATTCCACCGGGTGATGGGCGTTCGTACCGTCGAAGGAGACGGGACCGGTGCCCGGCGTCTGCAGGTTGAGCGCCCACAGAGCGCAGTCGATATGATGAGCGCCCCAGTCGGTCAGCGTCCCGCCGGAATACTCGTACCAGTAGCGGAACATGCGATGGCAGCGGGTGTCTCCGAAAGCGCCGTTGTGGTTGGGTTTTAAGTCCGCCCGGAACTCGTATCGCGGCGCGGGGCCTTGCCACATTTCCCAGTCCAGAGAAGCGGGAACGTCGTTCTTCGGGACGTCGCCGGACGTGGGCGAGGGGAAAATGTCACAGGTTATCTTTTTGACGTCGCCGATGTACCCCTTGCGAACCAGCAGCGTCGCCTTGATAAACTGATCTCGCTGACAACGCTGCCACGTGCCGATCTGGAACGCTTTGCCGAACTTCTGACAGGCGCGGCGAATAATCTGGTTCTCTTCCAGCGTGAGCGTCAGCGGCTTTTGGCAGAAGACGTGTTTGCCCGCCATGAGCGCTTCGACGGCAATCTTGACGTGCCAATGGTCAGGCGTCGCAATGCAAACGACGTCGATGTCGTCCCGTTCGAGAATCCTGCGGTAGTCCTTGTACGTATCCGGCTGAACAACCTGACCGTTGGCGTCGCGTTTCCCGAGGTTCATTCTTAACGTACTGGCGATGCCGTAGTTTTCGTCGACGTCGCAAAGAGCAACAATATCGACCAGACGATTAAAGTCGTGGGCGTCGCCCCGCCCCATGCTTCCGACGCCGATGCAGCCCATGCGAAGGCGGTCGCTGGGAGCCTGCGCCCAAACCGGTTTCGGCGCGCTGACAACAGGAACAGCCGTCGCCATAGCGGCGGCGACAGCAGACGTCTTGAAAAAATCCCGACGGGTTACGTGTTTCATGTGGTTCTTCTCCTAAAACTTGAGTAGTGTAATTTTGTAATTATCCAAGATTATACCAGAAATGCGATTCCGATGTAAGAGGGGAATGAAAAAAAACGGAAACTGGGAGGATTCTGGGAGACGCTGGGAGAATTCTGGGAGGCGCTGGAAACGCCAACCCTTTCCCAGAAAATTCCCAGCAGTTCCCAGCAGCTCCCAGTCTTTCTTTTACGGCAGGGGTCAGCCGCGATCCGGGTGCGCCATGTTCGTGGACGGGGCGCTTTGCGTAATTGCTAATTGAAAATTGACAATTGCTAATTGCCAATTTCTTCCCCTTGACGAAAATTCGATTCTATATATAATATTGGCTTAATTTGGTAAGAATATATTTACTTGGTGAGAAGTGGTAAGTTTTAAGTGGTAAGGTCGCAAGACGATTACTCAGATTTACTGCTAACCACTGACCACTTACCACTAGCAACTAACCTCATATTTTTCCCCACAAACCATGAAAACCAGCGAATTACGTGAAAAGTACCTGTCGTTTTTCGAATCGAAAGGCTGCGTTCGACGCCCCAGCGACGTCCTTGTTCCCCGATGGGATCCGTCTGTTTTGTTTACTCCCGCCGGCATGAACCAGTTCAAGGATCATTTCCTCGGCAAAGTCAAGCTGGACTTCACCCGGGCAACGACGTGCCAGAAATGCCTTCGCACCGGCGACATCGACAACGTCGGGCGCACCGCGTACCAAGACACCTTCTTTGAAATGCTGGGCAACTTCAGCTTTGGCGATTACTTCAAGAGAGAAGCCATCAACTGGGCGTGGGAGTTCCTGACCGATAAACAGTGGCTTGGACTGCCCAAAGAGACGCTGACCGTTACCGTCTACAAAGACGACGACGAAGCGTACAACATCTGGAATAACGAAATTGGTCTGGATCAGTCCTGCATTTCCCGTCTGGAAGAAGACGAAAACTTCTGGCCGGCGTCCTGCCCGTCGGAAGGTCCGGACGGCGTCTGCGGTCCGTGTTCGGAAATCTACTATCACACCCCAATCGGAGAAGTCGAAATCTGGAACCTCGTCTTTACGCAGTTCAACCGTAAAGGCAACCCGCCAGACAACCTGTTCCCGCTGCCGAGCAAAAACATCGACACCGGCATGGGGCTGGAACGCGCCGCGTCCGCCTTGCAGGGCGTAACGACCAACTATCACATCGATATTTTGCTGCCTATCGTTTACGCGTCCGCAGACGTTGTCGGCGTCAAATACAATTACGACGACCCGAAAGACGAAAACGGCCGCCGTCTGCGCCGCATTACAGACCACATTCGCGCCTGTACGTTTGCCATTCACGAAAACGTCTATCCCGGACCCAACAAGGAAGAATACGTTATTAAACGTCTGCTTCGCCGCGCGTCTTTAGACGGGCATCAGATGGGCGTCAAGGAACCGTTCCTGTACAAAATCGTTCCTGCCGTTGTCGAAATGATGAAAGACCAGTATCCCGAACTGGAAGAAACGGTCGAACGCGTTCAGGAAGTCATTAAGACTGAAGAAGCCAACTTCTTAACGACCATCGACGGCGGCGTAAACCACATCGACAAGGTCTTTGACCAGTTGGAATCGACAAATACAAAAGTCATTCCCGGCGATGAAGCGGCTGAACTGTACACAACCTACGGCGTTCCGCCAGAGATGTTTGCCGCCATGGGCGCTGACAAGGGCTACGATTTCGACTGGGACGGATACAAAGCCGCCATGGAAGAACACGCCAAGCAGTCCGGCGCCGGCAACAGAAAAGAGCTGTTCAAGTCCGGCCCGCTGGACGACCTGAAAAAGCAGCTGCGTCAAACCCCGTTCGTCGGATACGAAAAGCTCGAAGCCCCGGCTATCGTCATGGGAATTCTGGCTGACGGCGAGCTGGTTGAAGAGCTGTCAGACACAACCGTTTTGAACGTCGCAGTCGTCCTCAACTCCACGCCGTTCTACGCGGAAAAAGGCGGTCAGATGCCGGATACCGGAACGCTTACCGTTGGCGACATGGTCTTTGAAGTTACCAACGTTCAGCAAGACTCCGGCCTGGTTCTCCATATCGGTCAGCTCAAGTCCGGAACGCTCACAAACGGCTCTCAGGTCATGGCGTCGGTCAACGCCAAACGCCGAGCGGCTGTCTCGCGCGCGCACTCTGCAACGCACTTGCTCCATTACGCTTTGCAAAAACATCTAGGCGCTCACGCTCAACAACGCGGTTCCAAGGTCGATGAAGACGTCCTGCGATTCGACTTCACCCAGCCCAAGCCTATTACAACCGAACAGATACAGGCAATCGAACGAGAAGTCAACCAGCTTGTTCTAGACGCGAATTTCGTTGAAAGTCAGGAAATGCCGATTGCTCAAGCTCGAGAAGCTGGCGCGACAATGCTTTTCGGTGAAAAATACCCGGATATCGTCCGCGTTGTTACAATGGGCGGTTCTAAAGAACTCTGCGGTGGAACGCACTTATACAATACCGCAATGGTCGGTGGATTCCGTGTCATCTCCGAAGAAGCGGTTTCTGCCGGAACGCGCCGCATTGTCGCTTGGACAGGAGAAAAAGCTATTGACCTGAGTTCCATGAGAATCGCCGCCATCACTAAAGTGTGCTCTTTACTCCGTTGCGCCCCTGAACAGATTGTCAATCGCATTGAGGCGATGCAGACGGAACTCAAAAAACTCAAAAAGCAAGCCAGCGTTACCGCTAAAGCAGACGACGGTTTAATCCTAGACACGCTCATTGCCAAAGGCGAAAAGATTGGCGACGCGCTGTACATCGTTCAAAAACTCCGCAACGTTTCAGCAGACGCTCTTCGCGACGCTATCGACGGGATTCGCCGCAAGGTCAACGCGCCGTGCGCTATGATGTTCGCCGTTATTAACGAGGGCGACAAACTTCTGCTCATGGCGGCTTTGAACAAAGATCTGGTCGCTCGCGGACTGGACGCTGTCAAATGGATTCGCCCGGTTGCCGCGCTTGTCAAAGGCGGAGGCGGCGGACGTCCTGACCTCGCTCAAGCTGGCGGAAAAGACCTCTCCGGAATCGACAACGCCCTGGCGGAAGCCAAAAAGCAGCTGGAAGCGATGCTCAAGTAATTAAGCAATCACGCAAAGCATCTTTACTAAAGAAAACAACGCTCGATTTTCAATGTTATAATTGGAAACCGAGCGTTGTTTGTTAGTATAGTTAAAAAGGTTCTTAATCAAATTAAGATTCTTCTGGCAAGTTGGCATCTGCGAGCTAAAATAGGTTTATTTAGGGTCTTTAATTCCCACACGGAATCTCCGTTTAATCCGTCAAATCCTTGTACAGACTGACCCGAGATAAATCATTGAGAAGCGTTTGCGTAGCTCCTCCCTCCTAACTCTCAACACCCTACTGAGCCTATTTCCTGTTATACTCCATAGGCGTGATGGGCAAATAGCCGTCTTTGAACAGTTCTTCGTACGTGAATCCGTAGTTGACGCGCCAAGACTGATGGTCGCTTTTGAGGTTTCCTTCCGAATTGAGTCCGGTTTGCTCGGTAATGTACATAACCTTCTTTTCAGCGTCAACGCGGACGACCATGCGGACGTGTCCGTGCGGCTGGCGGACGATGGCGTCGCCCGGCAGAAGCTGGTTGTAACAGGCGAACATGACGTCGCGCCCGTTGGCTTCGCAGGCGTCTGCCGTGTTGGAGTATTTAGGCACGACGT
>JAZQDP010000325.1:0-7916 GCA_045546875.1 Thermoguttaceae bacterium
CTCGCTTTTTTAATAAATAGAATCGTTCAAGTTGCCAAGCGCAGCTTGATCCAGAAACCGAATTCCCTTCTTGACGGATTTGCCACCAAGTACGAAAGCGGCGCCAAGGCGCCGCACTCCGGCACGCGCTTAATTTAAAAAACTTTAGAAAGGAATTACAGCTCCCCGTTGCAATTCGTTTTTGATTGTTCTATAATAGACGTCAGACGTTTAGCGCATAAAGCGTGTTTTTTGTTTACTTCATTATGATAACTTACCCATGAAACACTTAAAGAATTTCCTTGCAGCGTTAATCGCTGTCGCGGCGTTGGCGTCTTCCGTTCCGGCGGAAGAATGTCCGTTGTTTCCCGTTCCGAAACAGTGGACGGATTTAAACTCTCAATGGACGTTAGAAAAAACGGCGATTGTCGTTTCGTTAGACGGTTTGTCAGAACGAGAGAAAACGTCAGCGCAGTTCGCCGCCCAGCGGTTGCAGACGCACGTTAAAAACCGATTCAAGCAAACGCTCCCGATTCTGACAGACCCGCAGGCTGCGGAATACAAAACGATCCTTCGTCTGTCCATTCAGCCCAAAGAGAACGGCAAGTTCAACGGGTTTGCAATTTCCTTTACCGAGGCGGACGGCGTCAATACCGCAGCGGTTGTTGGGAACGACGCCAACGGTTTAATCTACGGCGCGGACGTCCTGTTTGACTTGATGTCAAAAGGAGCCGACGGCGCGATTGTCCTGAAAAAAGTTCAGGTCGAAGATTGGCCCAGCATTCCGTATCGCGGTCGCCCGCATTTTGTTCTCATGGAAAACTTGGTTCCCGGCGCGTTGGACGCCTATACATGGGCAAGAATAAACTATATTGACGTCCGAGACAACCCGACGTACAAGGTCAACGACGTGTATCCCAACCGCGCCGCCCCGATGGGGTTCATGCCGGGCGTTGCGATTGACAACCAGAACGTCAGCATGGCAATTCGAGAAGGTCATCGACGGGGAATGTTCGTTTACGGTTGCGTCGCGGCGGCGACAACCAAAAAAGCCGGCGGGATTATCGCCGGGTTCGACAAGATTTCAGAAAACGGATTCTACGACGAAGTCAACAAAACCTTTGAACAGCTTATCGACCTGGGTTGTGACGGGCTGTGGCTCTCCTTTGACGACATCGGCAAGGGAACCGACCCGAAAAGCGCGGTCAAGAATTTTCTCGAACTGGGGAAAAAGCACGGCATAACCGGTCGTTCGCTGGCGTACACGCCGCCCGTGGGCGATTACCAAAAAATGGATACAAAGTTCAACTGGGAAATGAGCAAAGAGCCGGGATTCAACGAGATTCAATGGTACTTCACCCGCGTTCCGAGTCAGGGCGATTTCGAAATGTCTAAAAAAATGGGCTTGAAACTCCTTCCCGCCTGGTGGCACAATTTGGTCTATCTTCGCGGCGGGTTCGCCAACAACGGAAATATTGCTGTTACACTCAGAAAAGGCGCGGTTGATTTGCCTCGCCAAAAGGCGGATGATCCGACGGCGCCGTACACCTGGGAAACGTACCCGGACGTGGTTCCGCTTCCGGCGTATATAGAACTTCATCCTCTTTCCGCCGGCTGGGGCGCTCCGAACTATGAATACCTTAAATCCGCTCCGCAGTACGTTGACAACGTGATGTTGTTCTGTATCGGCGGCGGCTGGCCTGAAGAGTATCTTGTTGGCATGTTTGGAATCTGGGCGTGGGCGCCGGAAACGCACGATTGGGACAAGATGAGAACGAGCGTCTATTCTTACGTCTACGGTCCGGAAATGGCTCAAACGGCGCGCGAGTTTGACGACGCGATCGTTGAACTCAAATCGCTCTATAAAATGCCGGTTCGCCATTGTTTTGACAATAAAGGCTGGCCCTGTCAGCTCAAAAATCCGGCGGACAAAGAAAAAGCTCTGGCGATTATCGCCAAATTGGAATCGCTTTCCAAAGAACTGACTCAGAAAGCGCCAAATGGTTCTGCAATCGACCCGCAACGGTTGGAATACATCTATCTGGAACCGATGCGCGCCGTCGTCAGCTACGCTCGAACGATGACCGAACTGGAATATCCGGACGCGTTATTCGCCGAAGTCAAAGCCGACGCTGCGAAACTCAAAAAGGGCGAACTGGACGATTCCAAACGAGCGGAACTGCAAAGCAAATTCGACCGTCTTGACGCGATTGTTACAAACGTCGAAACAGAGCTTTCGGACCTGAAGATAATCAATTCGTACGCCGCCCACTGGCGCAAGTTGATTAAGGATGTAAAAAATAGCGTAAAGTGAGACGGCTAAACGCCGCCCCGTCGCTCCAAAATCTGTGAACGGACTGACCTGCGCGTCAAAAGCTGTTAGGCGCGCAGGCGTCGGATGAGCCTTCCTTTTCTCGAAAGGATTATATAATTATGAAACGGCTTCTATCGCTTCTGTTTGTCTGTTTTTTCAGTCTTCTTTCCGTTGTTCTGTTTGCGTCTGCCGCTTCTGCTTTAGCGCCGGGCGACGCTCCGTCGGGCGCGAAGGACGTTCGCACTCAAAACCATTTCCGCATTACGCCGCGTACCGGCGCCGCTCATCACGATTTGAGCGAGGACTGGAATTTCGGTTTTCGAGATTCGTCCGCCCGAACCTACAAAGACACAAAAGACGTAAAAGAATGGCATGTTATGCATCGTCCGACGACCGTTCACCGCGCTCTTTGCGAGGCGGGCGTTTTGCCGGATCCGTACGTTGGGCTGAATTCGAAACAGTACCTGTGGATTGAAACTAAAATCTGGTACTTCAAAAAGACGTTTACTCTTTCAAGCGAAGAAGTCGCTCAAATCAAACGCGGGGATTACGCTTTTCTATCATTCGACGGTCTGGACTATTACTCTCGCGTCTGGCTTAACGGCGTGCATTTAGGGCGTCACGAGGGTATGTTCGGAGGTCCCGAATATGAAGTTTCCAAACTTTTGAAAACGGAAGGTGAAAATGAAATAACCGTCGCCGTTGGGTCTGCAAACGTGAATCATCCGGTTCACGACGGCGGGAGAAGCGATTCCTATCACATAAAACCGTGGTCAACCGCGGCTGGCAGCGGCGTTGAACCGTTTTATACGCTGGGATTCTGGCGCGGCGCCCGGCTCGATTATGCGCCCAAAACGCACATAGAACGACCGTTCCTCACTACGCAATCCATTTCTCCCGACGGCAAACAGGCGGTTGTGAAATTTGAGACGGAAGTTCTCTCTGGAATTCAGTCGCTGGCGGTCAAGCAGTATCAGCTTCACAACTATCAATTGGACGCTAAAACGCCAGCGTACGGAACTATTCCCCAAAACGAACTTGACGGCAAACAGTACGCCGTTCGGCTTACGTTAAGTCGAGACGGTCAGAAATTTGAGAAAACGCTTCCGATAGACCTGAAAACCCGCCGAAGTTGGATTCGAGGGGAAATGACGCTGGAAAATCCTGCGATCTGGTTTCCGAACGGACTGGGATCTCAGCCGCTTTACAACACGAAAGTCGAGCTTCTTGCCGATGGTCAACCCCAGGATGAAATCAGTTTCCGATTTGGCATTCGAACGATTGAATGGACGGACTCTGCCGGTCCGAAACTTGGCGATCGCTGGGGAAAATGGCAGTGCGTCGTAAACGGAAAGCCGGCATTCCTCAAGGGTGTAAACTGGATGCCGATTGACGTTTTACGCGACCTTAAACCGGAAAAATACCGCTGGTATTTAAGTCTGGTTCGAGATGCAGGCATCCGCATTATGCGCGTGTGGGGACCCGGCTTTCGGGAGGAAGAGGCGTTCTATGACGCCTGTGACGAATTCGGAATTCTGGTCTGGCAGGATTTTTCGATTGGAAACCAAACGTCTGACGGCTGGCCGCACGAGGTCTTTGAATCGGAAGTTCTTCAGACAATTTACCGTCTGCGGAATCGCGCCTCGCTGGCGGTCTGGTGCGGCGGGAACGAGTTCAACCCGTACGGTCTGGGCAACACCGCCAAAATCGGGATTATTGAACGAAACGTGAACGAGTTGGACTCAACGCGCAAGTTCCTTCGTACGTCTCCTGACGATGGCGCGTATCACGTTTACCCGGACTGGGATGCAAACTGGTACAAACAGAGTTTCGCGGATTATCCGTACCTTGCAGAGAGCGGAATTCATTCTGTCGTTTCTCCGCGGTCGCTTCGTCCGTATATCAACCCGGATGAATACAAGTACGCCTATAAAATGTACTCTGACGAGTACCGCAAACTGGCGCCGGAATCGGTTCATCACTTTGTCGAGTATTTTCCAAGCCGCGTCCCGCGAATGTTGTCGCGCGCGTCTCATTTTGTAACAGCGGCTGACATGGATCTTGAATCGCTGGCGTTTGGTTCTCAAATGGGGGCCGGCGAGTTTTATCAGGCGATGTGCGAGGGCGTTGAGGCGAATTATCCTGTTACAACCGGTATGATGCCGTGGGTTTTCTCCCGTTCCTGGCCGACGATTGCCGCCATTCAGCTTGTAGACGGAACGGGGCAGCCGATGGGCCCGTACTATTTCGTTCGGCGAGCGTACGAGCCGACGCACGTCATGCTGGATCTTCCGAGAATTCTCTGGAAGTCCGGCGAGTCGGTTCCAGTAAAGGTTAAAGTTTTGAATCTCGATTGGAAGCCCGCAATTTCAGGAGAACTTCGCGTTCGCGTGTTGGACGATTCGCTTCAGACCGTTTACAAGCAAACAAAAGACCGGACGGGGGAAGACTCCGCAATTGATTTCTCAGATTTCCAAATTCCCACGGAGTACCGGAGCCGGTTCTTCTTCCCGATTGTGGAACTCTGGGCAGATGAAAAGCTGGTTTCTCGCAGCGTTTACTGGCTCCGCACGATTCCTCAGATGGAAACCGGGGATTTTTATAAAAAATATACGACCGCTCCGGTAAACTGGCCGGCGGCGGCAGAAGGATTCGCGCCTCTGACGAAAGCGATGAAAAAAGCTCCGAAATCGTCCTTGAATCTGGAAATCGTGAGCGAAAAATCCACTCGCGACGGCTCATACCGTCTGACGGAATACGTTGCCAGAATTCAAAACGCCGCTTCGGTTCCGTCGCTTCTGACCTGGTTTGATCTGGAACCGGAAGACTGTCAGTTTGTAACGGACGACAATTACTTCTTCCTCGACGCGGGAGAAACGCGCGAGATGAAACTCCGAGTTCGAGAAACCTGGCAAGACGCTCCAATCGAAAAGAAGTGGATCGTAAAGAGTTTGCAGTAAATCGGCGGCGGGGCGCCGCTCTGAGTCCGCGCCGACAAGGTTGGTTCCGGAGTGGATGTGGATGGCGTCGAAATCCGCTTTTTCGTCAGCAAAACCAGCGTCCTTCTGACCGTGCGGCTTCGCACCCTCGCGAGATGTATTATAACCGCTCCCGCTTGTCGCTTTGCGTAAAACGCCGTTAAGAGAGCGCTTACGCAAGAGTTGCTCGTTGATTATGGGAATCTCGGCGGCCAAGTGGGGAAGTCTGGTCTAACCTTAAAGACCTTGGTTGGTTGTTCCTGCGACAGATTGGGGATAATGTTGTCGTTATTACTGGCAATAACGTTGTTTGTCGGAACAATATTATTTGAAGAAGTATTATTGGCAGCAACGTTCATGTTGGGAACGAAGCCTTGTCTTGGCATTGACATTTCCTGGGTTGACGTCATGGACGTATTGGAAATAACCGCTCCGCTTCGATCGGCAGTAAGCTGAACCGGCGTTTGTGGTTTTGGCATCGTCTTTGGCATATAGACGGCATTGTTTTGCGCCAACTGTAAAGAATCGTTTCGAGGAGAGGTGATGACAGCTGCAAGCCTTTGTTTATTGAGCAGTTGATGAATTGCGGGGTACGAACTGTATAATGACTGGTTTTCTCCCGGTACGTTTGCCATCGTAACGCCAATTAAATAGCCGTCTTTAGAGAACAGACCGCCGCCAGATCGCCCTTGAACGGAAGCTCCGGAAGCGTATATGTTAGCCGGTCCAAGGCATTTGTTAATTGCAACGATTTGACTTGGCTGGACGGTTGGCGCGCGCCCGTTGTCACAACCGACGCTGGCAACCGCGCTTCCTCTTAACGCCTGGTAGTTCAAAGGCGCTACCGGAATTATCGCAACGGGATGAGAAATCTTAATGCAAATCAATCCTAAATCGCTTTCTTCGTCATGACAAATATATCTTGCGCTGATATTTTGTAAAGGAGATTCGCCAAACATATCAACTTCAATTTTTCCGCCGTTTTCTTTAGCGTATTCCCGGAAAAGATGTCCGCAAGTGAGGATCAATGCGCGATTGTCACGGGAGTCAATGATCGTTCCAGTGCCGTGGTCGCAGACTGACGTTTTAACTCGAATTCGAACCGTTGACGCCAGCAGACGTTCCGGAGCGAGAAGGTTGGTAGACGGCGCGGTAAACGGAGCTCGTTCGTTTTCAACTTTTTTACGGTAGCTGGCAGGAATGGTTTCTGCTGAAACGTTAGAAGCTCGTTGCATTGGAGCGGAGGCTTTGGGAGCCGAGGCAACGTTAGCCAGCCCTCTTTTATGCTGCAACGCGTATGCGTCGTTAATGCCTCGCTGACAGATTGAAGCCAGGTTGTTTGCGGACGTCATGCCGACAGTTCGAGAAACAACGCGTCCATCGGAAATCATTATAAAGCAGGGGATATTGGTAATTCCGTACTTTTGCGCCATAATCGGCTCTTCGTTGACGTTGATGCTGCGAACCGGGTATCCAGCTTGCTTGAGCTGTTCGATAACAGGTCTCATCGCTCTGCAAGGCGGGCATTGTGAACCGTAGAAATCCAGAAGAACCGTATTAGCGGGCGGCAAAGCCTGTTCACAACGACTCTCTGAAACGAATTCAAGTAAAAAAAACAAGACAAACAGAGCTGTCAACGCTCGCCAAAAGTACGCGATTTGGTTCGTCATTTATAAACTCTCCATACTCAAAACGATAATTCTGTAAGCCTCATGCTGACATTGAACAAACGTTCTGAGCTTAAATTGAAATCCTTTTCTAAATCGAAATCCTTTTCTAATCCATCAAGGCGCTCATTTTTGAAAGGGGAGAACAAGACCGTTCAACGTTCGTTAGTTCTTTTTTCGAAAAATGATTCCGTACTATTGCAATTTTTTCAACTTTACGCAAGAACAGTTTTCCGGGTTTTTTGGAAAATTCCTAAAAGAAATCTTAAAAGAATGGTAAAATAGGTAATCAAGCTGTTTTGAGTCAGGAATGTTGGTAGAAATTTTGGCGGATAAGAGAGCAGCTTTAGCGTTGTACAGGAATACGTCAGCGCTTGAAAAGCGTACATGGGCGTTAAACGCTTCCAGTCAGGAACAGACTTTGACGGATGCTTTCATTCTAAAGATACTGAAACGACTTGAGTTATTCCGAATTAATGTCTCACGCGAAGTTCGCAAAGTAATACGCTTTGAATCAAAATTACTACTGTCTATTTTCTCGTTTTTCGGGAAATCCCAAGTAGAAAAAGTATATTTCAGGATCACGGGTGTACCATATAAAAAAGAAACGCTAGAAGAAAGCATTGCATTCTTCTAGCGAGAACAAATAAAACTGGGGAGTTAATTGTATACATCCTCAAATAAACTTAGTTCAAAGTGAGAATACTCCCATCTTATTTAGCAGAATTAAAATAGCAGGTAGTAACTCTGTTAAAAAGAACCACCACACAATTGTTTTACGCCATTGCTTCCAATAATCACGATAACGTTTTTCATAAATATCGCAGACAATTTTCCTATGAATATCTAGTTGGTTTTCAAGCGCATCTTTCGAATACGCATCGGATGCAAAAACAATAAGATAAGCATCTTCTTCAGATAAGGGAACATATTTTGGAAAAAACCAGCTCCATAAACGCTCATGAATTTTTTTTGGGG
>JAZQDP010000326.1:0-1698 GCA_045546875.1 Thermoguttaceae bacterium
CATATAGACAGCATATAGCGTAAGGAGATAATAAGCATGAAGACAACAGAAGCACAACTGAAGGCGACCGCGAAATATCAGGCGGCGAATACGAAAGCGTACGTGATACGACTGAACCTGAACACGGACGCCGACATAATCCAGAAGTTGGAGCAGGTCGACAACAAACAGGGTTACATTAAGAAATTGATACGTAGTGACCTAAATAGTGACCTGACAAAATAAAAACCCTGATAAATACAGGGGTTGCGGGCGTTTTTGGATGGGTTCAAGTCCCATCTTCCGCATAAACTTAGAAAACCGCATGGTTGAGGGAAAAAACGAGAATTCCTGTCAACCGTGCGGTTTTTTGCGCCCCAAAAATGGGGCATATATCCCAAAAATGGGATAAATAGAATTATATTTTTGCGTAGATAGTGACCTAAATAGTGACCTATTTCGCGATACGCTTTTCGAAGTATCTGACCGCTTTTTTGTTCATGCGCTTGTCGACGTCGGACAATGTGTCCCGATAAACCCGTTTCATAATATTGTCGGTCTTCCAACCGCCGCGACTCATAATATACTGATCGGGAATTCCAATAGCATGAAGTATTGATGCTGAATAATGTCTTAAGTCGTGCAAACGGAAGTGCGGAAGTCCCGCGTCTTTTAATGCCGCCGTGAAACGCTCAGAAATAGCGTTAGGATTGTGTTCATTGATTATGTAACCAAATCCATGACCAATTGCCTTGATGACCTCAGAAGGGCAAATAACCGCCCTGTACGACGAATCTGTTTTCGGGGTATCTTTATATATCCATCCGTCTTTTTCGCTTCTTACGCACGCGCGGCGAATCGTGATCGTGTTCGTTTGGTAATCAATGTCGTCGTACCTGATCGCGCACGCTTCTGAACGACGCATCATACCAAAAGCGCAAAGCAGAACGACGATATATAATTCCCTGTCTGTTTTAACCGCTTCGATAAGCTTTTCGACTTCCGCTGACGTTGGTGTGTATAGTTGCGGTTTTACTTGCGCCGGTAACGTGATATAGAAATGGGTCTGAGGTAAATACATAGTGATAGAAGCGATTAGAAGCCCCGAAATGTTCTTGACTGTCTTCGGTTTCAGTTTCAGGTCGGAAATGAACCGCTGAACGGCGATATTATTCAACCCGGTCAGCTTTAAAGAACCGAACAGGGTCGATTTAAAATGTGTATTGTAGATGGACATATATGCACGATGCGTCGAAGGCGACAATACGTTCTTTTTGACGTCAATATAACCTTTAACCGCTTCGCCGACGGTCAGGTCTGACAATGTCGCGCCGCCCTTGTACATGTTTGCCATGCGTTCCGCTTCGGCTTTGGTTTCTGCTGTGAACGCCTTTTGGTGCACTTTCCCGGTCGAATCTTTATAATCGTATATAGTAACCTTCCATTTTCCTGATTTGGTCTTCTTCGCTTTTGGCATAATCATTTCTCCTATTGAATACCTAATGTTCGCAGAACGGTCGTTCTGTCGAATTCGTCCGCGCTTCTAAAAGCTTTTATCAGTTCCATTTCTTCGCCAGTAACTTTCATGTCGTAATCCATCCCGCACAAACACGACAGCGGCACTTTATATAATACCGCGATAGCGACTAACATATCCGCGCTAGGTTGACTGACGCCGCGTTCCCATGACGAAATGGTTGAAGTCGGATCGTAGCCATG
>JAZQDP010000327.1:0-1915 GCA_045546875.1 Thermoguttaceae bacterium
CCTGTTGGCTTTACGCATAATCCATTGTAATTAGCGCAGCATGATATTAAATCTGTCTTTCAACCAACTGACGTCCGTTACCCAGCCCTCAATTTTATTGCGCCTGATATACGCCTCGTTCGCCTCACCAAGCGCCGCGTGAAATTCCATTTGTGAACAGCCGTTTACCTGCATGAAATGCTCCATTGCTTCCATGCCTCTGCCCATCAGTTGAGTTCTGCTGATGTGTTTCACCTCATGACAACCACGGCAAAGCGCCACTACGTCTTCCAATTTCTGCAATGCCTTTTCTTCGTCGTAGCTCCATTTTTCGTGCGCTTCCATACGCCCTGACCTACCGCAAATACAACATTTCCAGCCCGCCCGCGCATACGCGTCTTTGCGCACTCTATCCCAATCACTTTGGCTTAATACGCTGCGAAGATTAGAAAACCAACACTCTTCTGGCACCATTTCAAACTCTAATTTATATTTCTTCATTATTTTTCAATTCATCTACGTTTAGACGCAACTGCTCGTTTTCCGCGCGTAAAATCCCTAAACATTGTTTAAACGCCGTCGGCAAGGATACCGTTTCTCTAATTTCTTCATACGAATACGCATCAAAAGGTGCGCTGTCCGTCTTCACCCAAACACACACCATATCCCAATGAATATGCGTGAAAATATGCGTATAATTTTTCCGTTTTATCTCCGTAAACTCGTACATGCCCCATTCGTTTAACACATTTTCGGGCGTTTCCTCCTCCAAAACTACGTGCGAAGGAAACTCGTTCATACCCTTTAAAACGCCCTCTTCTCTGCGCCGTATGCAAAACCCTTCGGGCGTTTCCAATAAAAACACGTACACCCGTTCCCGCCGTTTCGCTTTCTTTTCAGGCATCACGGGAAACAGACTTTGCGTGCCATGCGCGTATGCGCCGCATAAATCTTTCAACGGACAAACTCCGCAATCGGGCGTTTGTGGTTTACATACCGTCGCGCCCAATTCAAATAAGCTCTGCGTAAAATCACCGCAAGCCTTTCCCTCAGCAGGATACACCGCCGCTAAAGCCTCTTCCAAATACTTTCGATAGGCAGGCAATGAAATCACCCTTTCATCCTCCGTCAGCCTAGACGCTACGCGGAATACGTTTCCATCCACCGCCGCTACGGGTAATCCAAACGCAATCGAGGCAATCGCCCCCGCCGTATAGCTACCAATCCCTGGCAATGCCTGTAATTGCTTAACGTCGCGCGGCAACCGACCGTCATATTGCGACACAATCACTCTCGCCGCCTTTTGCATATTCCGCACGCGGCTGTAATATCCCAAACCTTCCCAGAGTTTTAACAGCTTTTCCTCTTCGCAAGCCGCCAAATCCGCGACCGTCGGCAACGCCGCCATAAATCGTTTGTAATATTCTTTCACCGCCTCTACGCGCGTTTGTTGCAGCATAATTTCCGATACCCACACTTGATAAGGCGTGGGTTGTTTTCGCCACGGCAAGTCCCGTTTATGCGCCTCATACCACAAAAGCAAGGAGGCAGGTATGCGTTGAAATACAAAATCACCGCTTTTTTTCAAACTTGTCCGCTCCTTATTCATCCGATTGCGGCAACGCGTTCAAAAAGGAAATCGTATCCTCGATAGAGGGCTGATCGGGATAGGTAATCGGCGTAGGCACTGTCAACGACGTGTCTTCGTTTACGTACGCAACGTCTGCCTTTCCGCTCTCTTCCGCTGTTACCAAACAATTACCAATCCCAACAAACGTACCGGGGAAGCCACCGAACAAACTCTTCGACAAATCAAAACCAGATATCACCTCTACGTTTTTACGCATAATCAATTCGTAAAATTCACGATATTCAGCAAAATCTTTTTCCGCGTTACAATCAGGCAAATCTTCCAGCCCGTCCAACACCAAAAACA
>JAZQDP010000328.1:0-5490 GCA_045546875.1 Thermoguttaceae bacterium
CCGATGGTCGCTCCGTTACCGCCTTTCATAAAATTTCGCTACTAACATGAACCCTTTTCCTCTTTCCAAATCGCAGCTGGAAGAAATCATCCAGACGTATCCGACGCCGTTTCATATTTACGACGAAAAGGCGATTCGCCTCAACGCGCGGCGTCTTAACAAGGCGTTTGCGTGGAATCCCGGATTTCAGGAATTCTTTGCCGTTAAGGCGGCGCCCAATCCGTTTTTGATGAAGATTCTCAAAGAGGAAGGGTTTGGCGCAGACTGCTCGTCGATGGCAGAGCTGGTTCTGTCACAGCGAGTCGGGCTGCCGGGCGACAAGATCATGTTCACGTCCAACGACACCCCTGCTCCCGAGTTCGTCAAAGCTAACGAACTGGGAGCCATCGTCAATTTGGACGACGTATCTCATATTCCGTTTCTGGAACAAAACGCCGGACTGCCGGAGTTGGTCTGTTTCCGTTACAATCCCGGTCCGCTCAAAGGCGGAAACTCGATTATCGGAAAGCCGGAAGAAGCCAAGTACGGGTTTACCCGTCAGCAGCTCTTCGACGGGTACAAGTATCTGCTCGACAAAGGCGTCAAGCGGTTTGGAATCCATACGATGGTCGCGTCCAACGAGCTCAATCCGCAGTATTTTATCGATACGGCGGATATCATGTTCGACCTGATTAACGAGCTGACTGCGAAGCTGGGAATCGTCTTTGAGTTCGTCAACATCGGCGGCGGGATTGGAATTCCGTATCGACCAGATCAGACGGCTGTCGATCTGGAACGGGTCGGAAAGGGAATTGAGGAAATTTATAAATCCAAGCTCGGGTCAACGCCCAACGCCAATTTGAAAATCTATATGGAATGCGGACGCATGATTACCGGACCGTACGGCTGGCTGGTTTCGAGAGTTCTGCATATTAAAGACACGTATAAAAAATACGTCGGTCTGGACGCCTGTATGGCGAACCTGATGCGTCCGGCGCTGTACGGCGCGTACCATCACATCACCGTTCCCGGCAAAGACGATTTGCCTTGTACCGAAACGTACGACGTAACCGGGTCTCTTTGCGAAAACAACGACAAGTTCGCTATCGACCGCCAACTGCCAACGCTGGAGCCGGGTGACCTGGTTGTCATTCACGACGCCGGCGCGCACGGACATTCCATGGGATTCCAGTACAACGGCAAACTGCGTTCGGCAGAACTCCTGCTCAGAGAAGACGGCTCAATCGTCCCCATTCGCCGGGCAGAAACGCTGGACGACTACTTCGCCACGCTCGACTTCGACGCATTAGAATCTTTTAAATAGATTTGAAGGTCATTTCGCCATCTGAAAATCGACGAAATGGGGGATTTTGAACAAGTCATTGGACAAGGCGGCGTCAAGCCGCCGCACTCCCCGAAATTGTCACGATTGCAAATTTCTACTTCTCCTTGCCGCCCAGCTCTTTGATCAATTCCGCGCGCAGAGCGGAGCCTATATAAGACGGATCCTGTCGATCAGCCGACTGGTAATCGTCAATTGCTTTCTCAAACTGCCCGGTTTCTTCTTCAACGCGACCGAGATTGTACATAGCCGCCGCAGTCCAACAGCATTTCAAATTTCCCAAACCCTCCTGACTGATAATCAGACGAAAATATTCTTCCGCCGCTTCATGATTATCCAGAGCGTCGGACAGCAACCCCAGCCAGTACGTAGAAAACTGTCCCGCTTCCAAAAACATTTCCGCTGAAATTGTATTTGCCGGGGAAGAAATTACAGACATAATTTTCGCTTCGGTCAATCGGCTGCGCTGATACCAGACCACGGCGCAGTCGTCATCCTCATTTTGCGGAGCAAGCATACCTTTCAGGTGCATAATCCGCGCTCGACGCAAGGGTTTATCCCCGCTGGAATACGTTAAGTTGACAACCGTCTCAAGCAAAACATTGAAATCGCTTTGTCGAACAGGGCTAAACATCGGGACGGCAAACGGCGGATCCCACAGCTTGACCGCTGCTCCCGGGACAAATTTCTCCAGCCGGGCTTTGACTTCAGACGGCGAGGACGTCAGGCGCATATTCTGTTCCCCTGTCAAGCGGGTTTCCAGAATCCACATTCGTTTTGACAGCGACGTCGGATTGATCGGCAAATAAAACTCGGCATTCTTGAAATCGTCTGGCGTTAAATAGTATTTTCGTTCTTGGTTGCGGGAATCGGTAAACGACATCCGATTCAAAACAGATTCATCTTCCAAAATCTGATTCAGCGTCGCCGGCACGATTTTCAAACCTTTGTCCTGAGCGTCCGCTGAAAGCGTAATCCCGTTCGGCGCCGGAATCGGCAACCCATATTCAGGATCAAAGAAATAAAGGTTATCCTCAGCAACCCAAGCGACAAGCAACCGTTCCGGAGGAGCAACGTCGGGAAGCTCCGGCAACGACGTTTGACTTTCCGTTTCTGGCTTAACTTCGGTTTCTGGCTTATTTTCCGTTTCTGGAGCGGGAAATGACAAATCCTCAGACTTGGCATTAACCTCTTCTCCTTCAGCTGACGCTGATGTAGTTGCGTTTTCTTCAACCGGAGTTTCTGAATCTGACGGCGCTGGCGCGTTTTCTTCAACTGGCGCTGCCGGTTCTGGAGCTGAAGGAATCGGTTGTTCTGGAATCGGAACGCTGACTAATACAACGTCCAACCCTTGATGTTCCGCCAGTCGAGCGAAGACCCAGGCGCGTTCCGCCGCTGTTCCCTGTCCGGAAAGTAAAATCTGCCAAACAGGACGGCAAGCCTGGCAATCTTCCGGCTCATTTTCTGCAATGCGTCTCGTTTTATTTTGTGAAGGCGATTCCAGAGCGATATTTTTCATCGTCCAGTCAAACAACGATGTAACGCGAGACAAATCGTCAGCGGAAGTTCCCTGCGCCCATTCCGAAGCGTCGCGAAGCCAAACTGATTCCTGTAAATAATGAATGTCGGATTCCGGAAACGCCAGTTCGTCCAGCGAAAAATTGCCAGCAATGGTATGCAACCAGGAAGAAACGCTATCCATCATTCCCAATATTTCGGCTGGAGGAACATTGACGAGCAACTTTAACCCTTCATCAGCTATTCTTTTCACGGAAGAAGCAAAGGCGTCAAACGATTCTACATTCCAGGAATCGTAAGCTGGAGCAGATTCATCCGCCAAAATCAGACGAACTTTAGGCAAATACTCCAACAGTTTTTTGACGCTGTCCGGGGTTTGGTATTGTTCTAACTCCGCATTGAGCTTTCCGCACTCTTCCTCAATCTTCGCGATCCTGCCCTGCGTTTTTTGGTCAGTCGCACCGGCTTCCTGATTACGTTTTAGAGCAATCAGCTCCTGCTGCAATGTTAAAAAATGGATCAGTTTGTCAATCGTTAAAGAAATATCCTGACGGGCAAACTGAACCTGATTGGCGCTCAGCGTAATAAACGGCAGATTTTTCTGAACGTCCTTTTGCCATTGAGGCGTCATAGGGTCAGGCGACCAGTCTTTGAGTTCATGAATCGTTTTAATCCATTCGTTTAACCGACCTGTAATACGATTGCCGCTTTCTACGCTTGAATCCTGTTCGAGCCGATTTAGAGCTTCGATTGCGTTGTCAAAAAGTCGTTCCGTTTTACGTTGGTCAGAAGATTCTACGGAGTTGGTTGCCGGTTCAAACTCAGACGTGTCGAATTCATCTCGGCAACCCACAATCAAAAAAAGACCAACAACGACGCTACCGAACAGGATATGTGTTTTCATGATGGCAAAAGGGGGCAGTAGCTAGCAGCTTTCCTCTGGCGCCTTGGCGCCAGGTAAATAGGAGTGAGGAGGAGGGGTTACGCTTCGCGCTCCTCGACGGTTATGTGCGAGTCAGTCCGGACACGGATTTTACGGTTTAGACGGGTGCGTAGCCACACGGGCAGAAGGACGAGGTTATGTCTCCGAAAAAGCCAGTTTTGACTCAACCCACTACCGACCTCGTCGGGCGCCGCTATAATGGTTCGTACTTTTTCGACGCCTAATTAGTCTTATAATAACAGTGCGTTACCGGTAAAAGCGGCGCCAAGGCGCCGCACTCCATATATAGGTGCGCAGTTACCGGATGAGCCGCAATTTAACAGGCAAATCTTTGACGCAGGAAAGCGTTTGAATCCTCTCAATTGCCCTGTTGACCGCGCCTTCGTTGGTTCCGTGAGTAATAATAATCATCGGAACGGTTCCGTTGCAATTCCCGGCGCCGTTGTCAAACTGAAGCAACGAAGCAATTGAAATCGACTCTTGCGCAAGCGAGTCCGCAACTTTCGACATGACGCCGACGTCGTCAACGCAATTCATTCGGAGATAATAACGTCCTTCAACTTCGTTCGGCTGTCGGATCGGAGTAGTCGGTCGTTCTTCGCCCCATAAATTAAGGGTTTTGAACGTAATTGCGGTTCGACCAACGGCAGTATCGAGGATGTCAGCCACAACGGCGCTTGCGGTTGGCGCTTCGCCAGCGCCTTTTCCGTAAAAGAACACGTTCCCGACAGCGTCGCCGTCAATGCTCAGAGCGTTAAATGCGCCAGAAACGTTAGCCAAATTCGTTCCCTGTTTAACTAACGTTGGCGACACGCTCAGTTCAAGACCGGCTTTTGTGTTGTTGGCAACACCCAAAAGGCGAATTTTATAACCCAACTGTTTGGCAAAATACATGTCAACGCTTTTAACGACGTCAACGCCAGTACGGGGAATATCCTTCCAATCGACCGCCGCGCCGAAAGACAATTGAGCCAGAATCGCCAATTTCTGGGCGGCGTCTGAACCGTTTACGTCTAAAGCCGGGTTGGCTTCTGCGTAGCCAAGACGTTGAGCTTCTTTGACCGTTTCGTCGTAGTCGGCGCCGGTTTCTTCCATCGTGGAAAGAATGAAATTGCTCGTTCCGTTAAGGATGGCGTGAATGGACTGAATGTTGTTGGCTTGCAGGGACTGCCCGATCCCGGCAATGATGGGGATGCCGCCGGCAACGGACGCTTCAAAGGCAATCGAACAACCGTTCGCGCGCGCCAGGTCAAAAAGCTCTTTTCCGTAAGTTGCCAGGAGCGCTTTGTTTGCCGTTACTACGTTTTTATGCGCTTTAATAGCTTTTTCAACCAGAGTTTTCGCGTAGGTTGTGCCGCCAACAAGCTCGACAACAATCGATATTTCCGGATCGTTGATAATGTCGTCAGCGGAATTGGTCAGGATCGGCGCCGCCTTGGGCACGCCGCGATCGCGCGTTGTGTCCAAGTCGGCTATGCGCGACAAAACCAGATCAACGCCGCTACGCTGATCCATGAGTTCCTTTTCGTTGAGTAGCAACTTCGCCACGCCCGTGCCAATCGTGCCAAATCCAACCAACCCGACTTTAACTGTTTTCTTTGCGTTCATATTTTGTTTTTTATTTAACGATATGCTTTTTCTATGTGTAACTGTTAAATTACCTACTACCTAATTGTATCGTTTTTTTAATTTTTTCAAAGGGGAGGGG
>JAZQDP010000329.1:0-23570 GCA_045546875.1 Thermoguttaceae bacterium
TTTTGCCCGTCCAAAAGTTTTTTTAACACGAAACACACGAAAAGAACGAAACAAACGAAAGGATTATTTTATAATCCTAAATTTTTCGTGTTTTTCGCTTATTTTGTGTTTTTCGTGTTAAAAATCGAATGATTAACAAACGATTATTGATTTATCAATTAACCAATCGGCGAATATCCGTTTAATCCGTCAAATCCGTGTACGGACTGACCTGCTCAAAAACTGTTAGGTACGCAGTTACCGGATGAACCAAATTTTCTAACCTGCCCGGCGAGCCGAGGTGTGTAAACCCCGAAAAAACTTACGCGAAGTTCGCAAAGTACGCAAAGTTTTAAAAAACAGACGCGAAGCGTTCACCAGGAACCTCGTAGACGGGTTCAATATTACTATCCGCAGGGTTAGCCCACGGAAAGTAACATTGAACTATTGTTTAAAAGAAGCGCTTTATTTACCATCTTTTACTACGTCTTTGAGAGCCTTGAGAGCGGTCAATTGTGGCTTTTTATAAGCGGGACGCTCTGGAATGTCATGAACTTTTCCGGTAAACGGGTTCTTAACATTTTTCTTTGCGGGTCGTTTGGCAACGTCTTTCGCTGTAATTTTCAGCAGTCCCGGGAACGTGAACGCGCCCGGTCCTTTTTTGACGAACGCAGCTTTAATCTGATCGCCAAGAGCGTCGAGAATCGCGCCCACTGCCTTCTTGGACAGTTTGGTAGATTCGGCAATTGCGGCAATCAACTGTGTTTTCGTCAACGGTTTCGACGCCGATTTCGCAACGGATTCTTTAACCGCAGCTTCGTCTTTCTTCAAATAAAGCTGGGCGAGTTTGCCGTCCAGTTTGACTTCGACCGGGTCAACGCCGTCCAGCGGCGCGGACGTCAGTTCCGTACTGAGCGTTTCCGCCTTGATATAGTCGGCAAAGCGCGTCATGGCGGCTGTCAGGTCAGCGGCGTCAGAAACGAGCGAGACTTGAATGCGGTCTGTGTACTCGCAGCCGGATTCTTTTCGCAGGTTCTGAATCGCGTGGACGATTTCTCGCGCCAAACCTTCCGCCAAGAGGGCTTCGTCAAGTTCAGTCGACAGGACAACGACGCAATAGTCGCCCTGCGCCGCCGCCCAGCCTTCTTTTGCCGCCAGACGAATAATCAACTCGTCTTGAGCCAAATCGACGTTCGTTCCGTTGAGTTCGACTGTTACTTTGCCGTTGGCTTTCATCTGTTCCAACAGATCTTTGGCGTTGGCGGTTTTAAGCCAGTTGCGAAGCGCGCCGATGTTTTTGCCGAGTTTCGGTCCGAGCTTTTTCAAGTCCGGCAGAATATTGTATTCGATATACTCTGCCGCGTTGGTTGTGTAAGCAACCTGTTTAACGTTGAGTTCGTCCGCGACGAGCGTTTCGTGACTGACAAGCCATTCCACGTTGGACTCGTCCGTCAGAACGACCTCGACTTTTTTCAGCGGCTGACGAACCTTGAGTTTGGCGGAACTGCGCGCGGCGCGTCCGAGAGAAACGATTTCTCGCACCAGATTCATGCGGAAGGAAAGCGTTTCGTCAATAAGCGATTCGTCTGCGACGGGGTAATCGCACAGATGAACCGATTCCGGAGCGGACGCATCCTGACTGGCGACAAGCGCGCGATAAATCTTTTCGGAAATAAACGGGACGAACGGCGCGATTACCTTGACAAGCGTCGTTAAACATTCGTACAGAGTGGAGTACGCGTCGATCTTGTCGGCGTCCTGTTTGTCAGACGCCCAGAATCGATCGCGGCTGGAACGGACGTACCAGTTGCTCAACGCGTCTACAAAAGCGGAGATGCAGCCGCTGGCGCCGAAACTGTCGTAGGCGTCCATTTTTTCTGTAACAGTTTTAATCGTCTTGTTGAGTTCCGATAAAATCCAGCGATCCAGTTCCGCACGCTGTGCGACCGGGCGAGGCGGAGCCTTTTTCGGGTCGAAACCGTCGATATTGGCGTAGATGGTAAAGAACCCGTAGACGTTCCACAGACGCAGCAGGAATTCCGGCACGGAATCGCGAATCGCCTGGGTTGAGTAAATAACGGAGTTCCACGGCGCCTGAGTGGCGTAGAAATACCAGCGCAGGGCGTCCGCGCCGAGCGTATCGAAAATCTGCTGCGGCGACGGGTAGTTGCGCTTGGATTTCGACATCTTCCCGACTTTCTTTTCTGCCTTGACGCCCGCCTCTTTAGCGGCGTCGGCGGTGAGAAAGACTTTCCCGTCTGACGATTCCCACCATTCCGAAAGCATCAAGCCCAAAACGATGCAGTTTTTGAACGGGTGCGGATACGACAGGTCTTTCGCCAGAGCGTTTTCTTTTTCCGTGCCGGTTTTCCCGAACATCATTGTGCTGATCGCCAGCTGAGAGTAGAACCAGCCGCGGGTTTGGTCAATCGCTTCGGAAATGAAGTCGGCGGGGAAATGCTCTTTGAGGTCTTTTTCTGCCCCTGGTTTGTTGGGCCAGCCCCACTGAGCGAAGGGCATCGAGCCGGAATCGTACCAGCAGTCGATAACTTCCGGAACGCGTTTCATTCTGGCGCCCGGCGCGAACGGGGAATCGTAGGTGATGTAGTCAATATACGGTTTGTGAACCTGGAGATCGTCACAGAGGTCTTCGCCGGTCTCGGCTTTGTGTTTCGCTTTCGCTTTTTCCCATTCTTCCCGACCTGTTACGCCGGGTTTGCTCAGCAGTTCGTCAAAAGAGCCGATAGCTTCCATCTGCCCGGTTTTTTCGCAAACCCAAATCGGAAGCGGGGTTCCCCAGAAGCGTTCGCGGGACAGCGCCCAGTCAACGTTGGTTGCCAGGAAGTTGCCAAAGCGACCGTCTTTAATGTGATCCGGCATCCAGTTGATTTTGCTGTTGTTTTCCAACATCTGGTCGACAAAAGACGTCGTTTTGATATACCAGCTTTTACGCGGATACTGAATCAGCGGGTCTTTTTCTTCGCGATAGCAGAACGGGTATTCGTGCAGGTACTGTTCCAGATGGAGCAGGATTCCGCGCTCTTTGAGGTTGCGGGAGATGTCTTTGTCGGCTTCTTTGACCCAGCGTCCCGTCCAGTCAGAGGCGATTTCCGTAAACTTCCCGTCCGGACCGACGGCGCAGATAAGTTCCGGTCCCATCGTGTTTCCGTTTTCGTCAACCTTGTAACGCTTTTGCTGATCAAGCAGAACGCCGTGGTCGTCTTCGCCAAAGGCGGGCGCCTGATGAACCAGACCAGACCCGGAATCGGTTGTAACAAATTCCGCCGGAACAACTCGCCAGGCGATGTATTCTTTAGAACCGTCGAGCAGTTCGCCCTGCTTGTTACCCAGTGTTTTGTAATAGTAGTCAAACGGCGGGACGTATCGCAGACCGATTAAGTCTGAACCCTTGAACGTCTTGAGAACTTTCGCCTTTTTCTTCAGCTTGCCGGCGACAACGTCTGCCAGAGCGACGGCGACAACAAACTTCCCGGCGTCGTTGGCGGTGTGGTCTGCCGGCGCCGTTTTGCCGTTTTTATCGGGAATCGGCTCGAATTCCAGCAAGGCGTAGTCCAGATCCGGCTTGACGGCGGCGAACTGGTTAGACGGCAGCGTCCACGGCGTTGTCGTCCAGACGACAAGGCTCGCCCCGCGAAGGGATTCGTCCGGGAACGGCTGGTCGTCTACCAGCGGGAACTTGATAAATACAGACGGGTCGGCTACTTCCCGATAGCCCTGCCCAACTTCTCCAGAAGACAGAGCGGTTCCACCCTGCGCCCACCACCAGACAATTTTGTGTCCCTGGTACAGCAAGCCTTTGTCAAAAAGCGTTTTAAGAGAATGCCAAACTGACTCGACAAAACTCTTGTGATACGTTACGTACGCTTCGTCCAGATTGACCCAGAACCCGATTCGCTTGGTCAGGTCTTCCCATTCGGTAATGTATCGGAAGACGCTTTTCTGGCACAGCTGAACGAACGGTTCGATTCCGTATTCGATAATCTGCTCTTTGGTTTTAATGCCCAGCTCTTTGCAGACTTCGCCCTCGACGGGAAGCCCGTGAGTGTCCCAGCCCGCTTTGCGCGTGCAGAGGAACCCTTTCATCGTCTTATAGCGCGGGAAAAGGTCTTTAATTGTACGGGTGAGGCAGTGCCCCGGGTGCGGATGCCCGTTCGCTGTCGGCGGACCTTCAAAGAAGACGAACGACGGCGCATTTTTTCGAAGTTCCAACGACTTCTCATAAATGCGGTTTTCTTCCCACCACTTTACCAACGCTTCTTCCTGCTTCGGAAACGACGCTTTATCGACTGGCTGAAACATGTTTTGTTCTCTTGGTTTGTTAGGTTTATTTGAATATAATATCGTTAAGATACGTATTATATATAATAAGAAAAATTTTTCAAGGAGAGAGGGGCAGTTTAATTCGGAATTCGGAATGCGGAATTGCGCTTCGCGGTCATCGATGGGGTAGTCGCCAACGGCGAACGCGTACCGCCTTCCACTTTTCGGAGTCTCCAAAACTTGATTGCATGTCCTAACAAAATTTCCTGTCTTCCCCCCCTTGAAATTTTACAGGAAAAGGTTATAATTCCGTTTTTCATTAGAATCTCGAATGGGGATAATATATATTTTCCACCATTTCACAGACGAGAACGTACACGCGTGTTGTACGTCAAGGGACCTGCCCCCAGCCGCCGTCTGTCAAAAGATAGGCAATTTGCCTAAGCTTTTGTGGCACAGAGATTCACATTAGCCAATATTAAGGAGAAATTCTGTGGCAGTACGCATTCGTATGAAACAGATGGGTCGCGCCCATCGTCCGTATTACCGCATTGTAGCGGTAGATTCTCGTCGTCCTCAGTTTGGTCGCGTTTTGGAAGAATTAGGCACGTATGATCCCGCCGTTCCAGAAACCGACGCTCGCGTAACTCTCAAAAATGAACGCGTTGCTTACTGGATGTCAGTTGGCGCTCTTCCGACCGAAAAGGTTGGCGTTCTTATTAAAAAGTACGGTCCCAACGGCACTCATTTAGAAGCTCAAAAAGCAGCGGTTGAACGTCTTGCTAAAAAGCGCGCTCGATTCATCCCGGCTCCCAAAGCCAAACCGGCTCCGGCTGCTGAAGCTCCGGCTGAAAAGCCAGCGGAATGAGAATCGCTCAATTCAAGTAATCAATTCAATCCTTAAATAATAACAGGTATTGTCCTCCATGCGGTTTGACATTCTCACTCTGTTTCCGGAGATTTTCTCTGGCTTTTTATCAGAAAGTTTGCTCAAGCAGGCGCAGGACAACCATCAAATAGACGTTCATTTGCACAATTTTCGCAACTGGACGCACGATAGACACAACACAGTTGACGACCGTCCTTTTGGCGGAGGTCCTGGAATGGTTATCATGCCGGGTCCGTTAATAGACTGTGTGGAAGAAGTTCAAGCCATGGCGGAACCTGCCGCTCATATACTCTTGACTTCTCCCCAAGGCAAGCCGCTTAAACAAGTCGATGTAGAACGGTTCGCCCAGATTCCGCGCATTATGATTATTTGCGGAAGGTACGAAGGGTTTGACGAACGCATTTCTCAAATTCTTCAACCAGAAGAAGTGTCGTTAGGAGACTTTGTTCTCAACGGCGGAGAGGTTGCTGCGATGGCAATTGTCGAATCCGTTTTTCGGCTTCTTCCCGGCGCGCTGGGAGATCAACTTAGCGCCGTTACAGATTCGTTCTCCTTTGGAGATCGACTTCTGGAAGGCCCCCAGTATACCAGACCTCGCGAATATCGCGGGTTGACGGTTCCAGAAATCCTGCTCAACGGCAATCATCAGGCTATCGATAAGTGGCGGTTAGAAGAAGGGTTAAAACGCACAATTGAGCGTCGACCGGATTTGATTACTGAAGAAATACAACGGAAAATTGACGAAGCGAACAAGCCCAAACGAAAGCGGAGACCTCGTCCCCATACTGACCCGGACAAGAGCGTTTAACTTCGCAGTCCTCTTTGAGCGTTCACAGAAATTGAAACCCAAAATAAAAATAGAAAGGTAAGTAACCATGAGTCAGCAAATCATGAATTTGGCAGTTCAATCCTGCCTGAAAACTGACGTTCCGAATTTTGAAATTGGAGACACCGTCGAAGTCCATTGCCGAATTCTTGAAGGTCAGAAAGAACGTATCCAGATCTTCTCCGGAGTCGTTATCGCCCGCAGCGGTTCTGGCGCCAGCGAAATGTTCACCGTTCGCCGCATTGTTCAGGGCGAAGGCGTTGAACGAAAGTTCCCGCTTCACAGCCCCAAGATTGCGAAGATCGTCGTTACTCGTTCTTCTTACGTCAAGCGCGCCAAGCTGTACTATCTGCGTCAGCGAACTGGCAAGGCTGTCCGTATGAAGGAACGTCGCGTCGAAAAAAAGGCTGCCAAATAACAGACAGAATTTTTATCTGACAGTTGGACGATAAAAAGCCAAAACAGATTATAAAACGAGCCGAGGCGTTTGAAACGTCTCGGCTTTATTATTAAGTAACGCGAGGCTGCGTTACAGGGCAAGATAAATTATTCTTTTACATTTACCCAGAGCGCCTGAACAGGCAAACGCTCTGGGAATGTTTTTGAGAGATTAACGAATCAATCAATCATCGTAATCGTCATCATCATCGTAGTCGCCACCCTCGAGGATTTTCGGTAAAACGATCATCATGGTCGCATTGAAGGCTTTGATCGCGCCGCCGTTGAGCTGCAGACGATAGGTCGCTCCACCGGTCTTGTTGGCTTGCGCGCAAATGACAACCGCGCTGTCTTCGCCAGCTTCGACAGCAATGGCTTCAATCGCGTCGCGAATGTCTTCGGAGATGAATGTGAACTTGGACAGCGTTGTGAGGAATTCGCCAACTTTGATGTTGAGGTAATCCTGCTGACCTTCTGGAACAACGGCGTCGTTTTCGAAAGTCTTCTTAATCAGACCAACAGCGTCTTTACCAGCGGCAAAGTAGAATTCTTTTTCTCCAACAGCGTAAGCAATTTCGATCTTTTCGCCGTAGATAGCCTGAATCGTCTGAACCAATTCTTTGATTTGTTCGGCTTCTTCTTCGTCATCGTCGTCGATAGCTTTATTCAGTTCCTTAACGATTTTGTCTGTCGGAATGGTGGCAACGTTGAATGTCAAGCCTTTCCAGGTTTCGACGTCGGCTTTGAAGTACTTGTCGACATTTTCATCAATGGCTTTGATCCATTCTTTGATTAAGGCGTCAACGCCTTCGACAACAGCGCCTTCAGAGGCAGCGACAAAGCTGATGTCGTCTTCCTTGAAGAACAAAGCGCCACCCTTCTGGACGATCTTGCCAGCGTTAGCTTTAACAATGTTTTCGACAACCTTGGACGTCTTTTCAATCAGAGCGTTGAACTTTTCGCTGTCTTTAATGGCGTCGCATTCATCGGCTCCCTTGAGAACCAGGCTCTTGATCAATCCGAGAGTTTTGAGCGTGTCGTTGGCGTCAGCTTCGCGGAGAAGTTCCGTTTGGGTCTGATAAATTGTAGCGTCTTTTAAAGCAACTTTGCCAAAACCAGCAACGTTTTCAAACGCTTTGAAGGTTTTTGCCAGTTCGGTGTTTTCAATCGGATTGACATCGAAATCAAAACGCAGGGTTTTGCTCGGATCGTCAAAAGCGATTCCAATCGTAAGATTTTTAACTTCGTAAAGAATAGCCTTAATAGCCTTTAATTGGGCTTCTTGTTGAATTTTGGAAAGTTCGGCAAGTTCTTCAGCGTCGTCATCGTCTTCGTCATCATCGTCGTCGTCATTAGCCTGTTGAGCAGCTAAAACGCCGTTGTTGATTTGGTCAAGAACCCACTTCTTTGCAGAATCTGAAACGGAGTCTACGTTCAGTCTGACAGCCAAAAGGTATTTTGACGGCATGTCGCCCAACGCTTCAGCGGGATTTTTCGGAAGAACGAGCAGCTTGGAAGCTTGATCCGAGAAATACGTCCAGCCGTCTTTGGTAATGAAGTAACCGGTAGTTTCGTTAAAAGTAACTTTCGTCATTTTAACGCCTTTGAATTCAAAGGTTTTGTCCAGTTCGAGAGCTTCGTTTTCTTCAAATGGTTTAAAGAGTTCGTCCTGATTTGCAACAGGAATGAACGCCAGGAAGGAAGCGCCTTCAAAATTGCCGTCTTTTTCGTTTACGTAAATGAACGCGCCAGAGGGTTTTTCTTTGTCGAAGGACTTGATATTGTCGTTCAACTGATCTTCAACCAACAGAGGAAGAGTAGAAATCTGAGAGTTGTCAATCAATTCGCCAAAGGTTTTAAAATTGGCGGAAATGGTTTTGTAGCTTCCGATGCTCAGTTCGGCAACCGGAGCTTCAGCTTGGACTTGTGTTGCGCCGATGACGAACGACATCAACGCTGCCAAAATCAATGAAAATGTTTTACGAATCATAAAAATTTCTCCACAGGATAGTTAAACAATTTTTATTGTTTGCCGAGACTCCCAAATGTCTGGCAAAACGTAATTCCATAACTCTTATACACCAGTAACGCTAAAAAAGTTTTCTCTTTTTAGCTTCTTTAACAAATTTTTTTCGTTTTTTCTCCTTTTAACTTCTCTGACGCCATTTTCTCTATCCTGTTCGCCCGAATTTGAGACTTTTATTTTGCAAACAGCCAAAATTGCCTGTTTTAATATGTTGTGAAATGCGATAAATTGGTTAAAACAGGAAGAAGTTGGAAACTTATCTGGTTAGAATTGGGGGCGTAGCCCTTGCAAAAAATCGTTCTATACGTTATAATATGAAAATAGGCGTGTTATGATTAACTAACACCTATTGGTATTCCGATATGAAAATTTCCAAGGTAGATTTTTTTCGAGCGTCGTCATCGAGCGCTCAGTCGAGACGACAGCCGGTAATTAACGCATCGCTTTTAGCGGCAAACTTTGCGTGTTTGGAGCGAGAGATTCGCGCTCTGGAGCAGAGTGGGGCTGAGGTTTTGCATTTGGATATTATGGACGGTCATTTTGCGCCCAATTTGAGTTTTGGCGTTCCCGTCGTGGCATCGATCCGTAAAGTTACCGATTTGCCTCTGGACGTACACCTGATGTTGACCAATCCGGAAGAATTTTTGGTTCCGTTTCGTAAAGCTGGAGCCGATTGTTTAACCGTTCATATAGAAGCGGTTCCAAACCCCGCTGAGATTTTGGATAGAATCCATTCTCTTGGCGCAGGAGCAGGGCTTGCCGTCAACCCTCCGACAGATATTGTCGCTTTGGAACCCTATTTAGAGCAGTGCGACCTTGTTCTTACAATGTCTGTCATGCCCGGTTTTGGCGGTCAGAAATTCAATCCCGTCGCATTAGAAAAGCTGTCCTGGCTGCGAGATCACGCTCCTGCCAGGATGTGGCGTTCTGTCGATGGCGGGGTGAACGATGATACGATTCGCGCTTGCGTTGACGCCGGCGCCAATCTTTTGGTAATGGGAACTGCTATATTCGGTTCTCAAAATTACCGAACTCGTTATGAATTTTTGCGGGCAAAGATAGCCTAACGACTATGATCACTGTTATTTTAGTTCACCCTGGCTGTACGTCGTTTGATATAGAACAGCGTATTCAGGGAAATTTAAGCGTCCCGCTTAATCGAATGGGAATAGAGCAGGTTACGACGCAAGCGTCAGAACTTCAGGCAAAACGCCCTGACGTTATTTACGCCCCGGAAATCGAGCCTGACTGGGCGTGCGCGCAAAAACTTGGGGAAGTTTTAGAAACGCCGGTTGTTGCAACGCCGTGTTTGCAAAACGTCAACATGGGGCTGTGGCAAGGCATGGAGGTCAAAGATCTTCATAAATGCCAGCCCACGGTTTATAAAGAAGGCAAAGAAGCCCCGTGGAACGTTTGCGCTCCTGCCGGCGAATCGCTTCAAGATGCAAAAAAACGCATTGTTAGCGAACTGAAAAAATTGTCAAAAAAATGGAGCGACGACGCCTGCGTTGCGATTGTTGCCTCAGAACCGGTTGCGGGCGTGATTCGGTATGTGTTAAGCAACGGTCAAGGAGCCAATCCGGACTTGTGGAATATATCCGGTTCTCAGGGAACCAACGAATTTATCGAAATTTCAAAGGAAGAAGTTACGAAAATAAAAGAGTAACCCCCCTTTGAGTTACAAATTGGCGAGAAGCAAAAGAATTTTGAAAAGAATTTTGCTTCTCGTTCATAACTTTTTAATAACTATGGATCAAAACACAACTTGGCAAAATTCTGCAGAACATCCTAAACGTGGAGTTCCTGAAGGTCTTTGGGTTCGCTGTCCCGGCTGTCAGGCGGTAATCTTCCGTAAAGAAGCCGACCGTCGTTTAGGCGTCTGCCCTGAATGTGAATACCATTGGTACGTTTCAGCGCGCGAACGAATCCGGCAGCTTATTGACGAAGGGGCTTTTGAAGAATGGGATGCCGACTTGCGTCCAACGGATCCACTGCAGTTTGTTGACCCGAAAGCCGCTTATTGCGACAGAATTGTCAAAGAGCAGGCAAAGACGTCCTTAAACGACGCGATTGTTAGCGGCACAGGCATGATTCGCGCCCGACGCGTTGCAATTGCGGTTACGGATTCTGCTTTTATGATGGGGTCGATGGGGTCTGTTGTAGGAGAACGCCTTACCAGAACCGTCGAACGGGCGATAGAGTGTTCCCTCCCGCTGATTATCGTCAGCGCCTCCGGCGGCGGCGCCAGAATGCAGGAAGGAATTCTCTCCTTAATGCAGATGGCAAAAGTTTCCGCTGCGTTAGCCCGGCTCGATAAAGCTGGTGGACTGTACATTTCCGTATTGACCAACCCGACTATGGGCGGCGTGGCTGCCAGTTTTGCGTCCCTGGGAGATTTGATTTTTGCCGAGCCGAAAGCCCTCATTGGCTTTGCCGGACCTCGAACAATCAAAGCAACCGTTCGTCTGGAACTTCCGCCCGGATTCCAAACGAGCGAATTTTTACTTGAACACGGGTATATCGACCGCATCGTCAAACGCGCCGACTTAAAGAGCGAACTGGCGCGAGCAATCGACTACTGCGGAAAATAGCAGGAAATAGGGAGTAGGGAATAGGGAATAGGTTTTCGCCTTCGGCGAATTTAAATTCTACTCCCTACTCCCCACTCCCTAACTAACAACCCCACTTTTTTATTATCCAACCTAATAACATTATGCGTCATTTTATCAACCTGAGCGACTACACCGGAGAAGAACTGCTGAACATTCTGGACTTGGCTGACGACTTGAAAGGTCGGCTCAAGCGCGGGATTCGGGAACCGCTGTTTCCCAGAAGAACCCTGGCGATGATTTTCGAAAAACAATCGCTTCGCACCCGCGTCAGTTTCGACTGCGCCATGACGCATTTGGGCGGTTCCGCCATGTACCTTTCCGGCGCTGAAATCGGGTTCGGTCAGAGAGAAACATGGAAAGAGTTCGCCAGCGTTTTGAGCGAAATGGTCGATCTGGTTATGGTTCGCGCCAAACATCATCAGGACGTTGTCGAATTGGCTAAATACAGTACAATTCCCGTTATTAACGGCTTGACGGACTTCTCTCACCCCTGCCAGGCGATGGCGGACATTATGACGTTCCGGGAACTGCTCAAGGAGAAAACCGGGTCTAACAACCTGGTTGGCAAAACGCTGGCGTGGGTCGGAGACGGCAACAACGTTGCATTCTCGCTGGCGGAAATTTGCGGCTTGCTGGGAATTCGCTTTACCATGGGAACGCCGGACGGCTATCGATTCACCCCTGAAATGACGGACTATCTTACCCGGCACGTTCCGAATCTCAACATGACGGTTTACGAAAACCCCGCTGACGCAGTTAAAGGCGCGTCTGTCGTCTATACAGACGTCTGGGTTTCGATGGGTCAGGAAGATCTCAAAGATCAAAAGGAAAAGGATCTTCGCCCGTATCAGGTCAACGAAGAACTCATGGCGAACTGCCCGGACGCCTGGTTCATGCACTGCCTGCCGGCGCGGCACAATCTGGAAGTAACGGAAGGCGTTCTGGAATCGCCTCAATGTAAAATCTTCCAGCAGGCAGGCAACCGCCTCCACGCCCAAAAAGCCATTCTCGCCGCCCTCATGCGCGAACAGGACGCCGACGGCTGGGCGAACTAGACGCATAGACGTTTTTACGTTACAGATTTAACAGTGAGAAAATAATAATCTAAAAACTACAGCCCACGCCTTCAGGCGTGGGTTTTTGTTGATAAATCCAGCCGGGCGGTTTTCCCGTCCCAGCAATTCCCAGAATCCTCCCAGCAACTCCCAGTTGGCGATTTTTCTGTTGCGGACTTGCGTCCGCGATCCAGTAAGATTTTTGGCTGCGTCTATGGTATCAGCAGGTCAGAGCGACCAACGGGAGCGATTTTTGGCAGGCGCGCGGCAGCGCGGACAGGCACCCCGCCTACGGGGGCGGGCGAAGACGCCCGCGAATCAGCAGGACGGAGCGCCAAGCACGTTCAGGCTGTTTTTGGAGGCTTCCGCCGCAAAGTTTGCGTCGATTATTTCTTTGCGTCCTTTGCGGCTAAAAATTTTGGGGCGAAGTTCCCGAGAACCAGGTTCAACGGAGTCTTTTCGCGAATCATTGGACAAGGCGGCGCCTATGTACGCCGCACTCTCCCGAAATTTACTTTCTTTTACGCAAGTACATCAGACCGGCGGCGCCGAGAATCAGCAGCGCCCAGGTTGACGGTTCCGGAACGGCGTTGGCGTCTAGCGTTGCGTAGACAACGTTGTTTTTAACGGACAGATTCCAGTAATACGCGCTTCCCGGCGTGAGAAGGTTGTTCCAGAAATCGTCGGTTGCCTGGTTGCCTGCAAAGTTAACCGGTTCATTGCCGTTCTTTTGGAAGATAATCTCGTACGTGGCGCCCGGCTGAATAGAACCAACCGTCAATTCCAGCAAAGAATTTGGATTGATTTCAAACGAACTGGCAGTGAGCGTGTCGATGCCGCTGGCGTCCTGCTCGATTAACAGCGTTGCGCCCTCATTGAGGATATACCCGCCGCCGAAAACAGCATCGCCGACCGAGTTGCCCGGCGAGAAAACGCTGTTGGCGTTAACCGTAATGGAGCCGGTCATGTATCCCTTCAAGTCCAGCTGACCGGACGAAACAAGCAGGCTTTGAGCGTCAATCTGTCCGGAAGCTCCGGTATAGATTTTCAGCGTTTCGTCGCCGGTCTTTGTGATTGTCGGAGCGGCAATCGACCCGATGAACTTGGTCATCTGGTCGTTGTTGAGCGTCAAAGCGCCGGAAACGATCAGCGTTGCAGAAGAATCTTCGTCAACAACGGCAAGATCGTTGAGCGTGGCGGTTGCGAGCTTCAAAGTCGTTCCGTTTGCCAGCGTTGTTGCGCCGCCGGTTTGATTGACCGCACCGGTAATGGTTGCCGTTCCGCTGGATACAAGGATGTCGCCAGCGCCGGAAATCGCCGACGGAATCGTCGCGGTCGAATCTTTAAATTCCAGCGTTCCATGTGCCGATCCGTTTGTTACAAGATTAACAGCGCTCGTTCCCATAGAACCGGCGCCGGAAAGACGCAAAACGCCTTCTCGAATGCTCGTTGTACCGTTGTACGAGTTTGAGGCGGTAAATTCCAGAATTCCCGTTCCGTCCTTATAGAACGTTCCGTTGCTTTCGGTGTGAGGATTAGTTATAACAGCGGAAATAATCAGGTCGGACAGAGTATCAATGTCTGTACTGGCGCTGGTAACGTCTTCAATATAAAGACTTGTAGTATTGCCAAATGAAATCGTAGCGTTTGCCTTGCTCAAGTCGGAAGAAATTTTTGCCGGCTGCGCCGATGGCGTGTCGCGGAGGACAGAAACTTTTGTTGAAAGTTTATACGCTTTCCAATTGTCATTTCCGTTTGAAGCGTAGAGTTCGCCGCCGTTTTTAAATACAGTATTGTTCAGATTGTTATAAAACTTGCCTTCGTTGCGAACCTTGCCGCCGTTGACAATAAACTGAATCGGCGAACTTGTACTGGAATTGGAAACGACGTCCTGAGCGGCAAAGACGAGTTCTCCATTTGCGTTGACGGTTACGGTTTTGGAACGATAATCGCCAAAAACAGTTGTATCTCTGTATGTCCAACCAGAAGTTGCTTTAAGAACGCCGCCGTTTACAGTAACGTTGCCTGTAAAATAGCTTTTATTATTAGATAAAGTCATTGTCCCCTTGCCGGCTTTAATAACAGAACCGTGAGCGGATCCATTATTGCTGTCAGCCAGGAGGGCGGAAACATTCAAGGTGGAATTTTCAGCGACGTCAAACGTAACGCCCGCTTCTCTTCCGTTGCGAAGCCCTCGAGGAACAATGCCCAAGTTACTGGTTGAACTTATCGTCGCGTTTCCTTGTGTTACATAAACATCGCCGTTGATAATTGTTTTCCAGTTGGATTCTCCGCCCCTTTCAGCAAACGTTCCGCCGTTTTTGAGTTCAATATCTCCGTATGTTGTTAATTGATTAGTAGCAGTCGCAATCGTTCCTCCATCAGCGATTAGCCGGAATTTTGGGTACGCGTCGGCTCCGCCGAAGACGTCAATGCCGGCGGCTGACGATTCGGTTGTCAGCGTCGCTCCGCTATAAATCGTGATTTTACGTCCGGCAAGCGAAGGATTGCCCAGCGCCGTTGCCGTATTGACCGTACCGCCGTTCTTGGCGTTGTAAGCTATTACGACCGTTCCCGCCTGAATGTCGATATCGCCGTTAAACGTGTTAGCGGCGGCAAGTTTTAACGTTCCAGCGCCGGTTTTGGTAAAGGACCCGATTTTCCCGGTTCCGTTAGCATTCGCCAGAACTGCTGTAATAATAAGGTCAGGATCGGCGGACTTGGTAATATCCGCAACGTTGAACGTGTTGCCGAACGGGCAGATAGTCGCGTTCGCTCGGGCGTCTCCTGTTGCTGAACTGGCAACTTCAAAGACGACTGGAGCTTCTGCTGTCGTTCCGTCGCCGGAGAATGCAATGTTCGTAGTCCCGGTCAGCATGAACGCCTTCCAGTCTCTGTTGCCGTTAGTTGCAACTATCTTCGCGCCGTTTTTGAACGTTGCATCCTTCAGATTGTTGAATACTGCCGCATTGTTGGTAACAATTGCGTTGTCTATAACAATGGAGTTCTTTGGGAATGTGTCAGCCGTGCCAAAAACGTCTTGAACGCCAAACGTTACATTTCCGCCATTGACATGAAGCGTACCTTCATGATTCGTGCTCTTGACAGTAAGAAACAGATTGCCGGTTCCGGATTTAACCAAATCGCCTTTGCCGGTAAAACCGCCTGTAGGTCGAACGCTGCCGGGCGTATTAAACGTTAAAGCGCTGTTTTCTCCAAGATTAATCGCTCCTGTAGTTTGAATATCGCCGGAGGTATTAATCGTAAAAGCGCTGCCAGAGTTAAGAGTGATTGCGCCTGTAGCTCGGACAATGTCACCAGCGTTAAACGTTGCTGCGCTGTTAGCGCCAAGAGTAACAGTTCCTGCAGTTTGAACAGAGCCTGTAGTATCAATCGTTAAAGCGCTGTTGGCGTCAAGATTTACATCGCCAATAACTCGCATGTCGTCAGAGGAATTAAACGCCAATTTGCTGTTCGTTCCAAGATTGACGTTTTTAAGGCTAATTTTTTCTGACGAATTGAAGGTTGTCGTTCCCGTTCCGGAAGTGGAAATGGAACCGCTGTCGAATCCGACCCGGTTTTTCTCAACGGAGGCGTCGGAATCGGAAGCAATCGCCAGCGTACCTCCGCCCAAAACGAAAGTTCGATTGACGCTGTTAAGCTGTTCCGCCGTGGCGGTAAGCGTCGAAGCGGTTGTTGTACCGCCAACGTAGATTCCCAACGGAACGGTTGTCATATCGTTGAGGTTGGCGGAAGAAGAGCTAAACCACGTCGTTTTTGTCGGAGCGCTGCCAGCAAGATTATTCATTACATAATCGTGTCCTGCAGCCAGCTGTCCTTCATAGAACGCTTGTTCGCCCGCTTCCAAAGCGCGATTAAAGACCATGACGTCGCCATTGGCTCCGGTAATAACCGTCGTTCCTGTTACCGTATCCGGCTTAACAAGCCCGCTGATTCGGTCAACCGTCGTTCCAGACTTCCACCAGTTTGTCAAGCCGGTTACTTTGGACGCTGAAATCGTAATAATTTGAGCCTGTTCCAACGCCTCATTGTAAACAGCCGCGTTGTCAATAGAACCGTAAAGCGTTTCCTTGTTATCATTAACAGTATTTCCAACTGTAAAGAATCGATTCTCTTCGCTTCTATCGCCATTCGCATTCCTCGTGCCAATTAGCTGTCCATTGAGGTAAAGGGTTTGCGTCCTGCCAGCTCCCGTTGCAACAACGTGATTTTCAAATCCGGAAATAACCTCTGGATAACCTGTTACAGCGAGATCGTCGCCCCACCAATAATTATCTATTCCAGTCGAATCTGTACGGAACGAGTTAGTTTGACGATTTGCGTTGCGGACGCCCCACGAAATAATGCCGACCGCGCCGTTTCTGGTCGTTGTCAGAAACGCCGACAAGGTATAATCGGGAGTGGTAGAACCACCCAAAGGCAACGCAGCGCTCACACCGTTATTTGTTCTCGTTCCCAGAGCGTAACCGCCGTTGGCGGTCAGTTTGCCGTCTACAATAGACGAGTTCACCAGATTGAGCGGCTCTGAACGAACAGAATCCGTAACAACGGCGCCAGACGCGCTGTCAAAATTCCAGAACAGAATCATGTCCGCTTTGACGGGGCGGGAAAGAACAGTCAGCGCCGTTGTAACAAAAAGAGCAAAGACGCATCCGCGCATGAAAACGCAAGACGAGGAAAATTTATACAGCTTTCGAGCTTTGGTCATTTCGTTTTCTCCATATAGAAAAATTGGAAAACGGGATTTATAAACAACTATGTATTATATATATTATACACGAGATTTTTCAATCTGATGGAGTAAAAAATAATTTTCTTTAAAAAAGATTAGAAAAGATATTAAAATAGGCAATCTACACAAGACGCAGCAGCATGACGTCGCTTGCGGCGTTCCTATATCTCCGAAGAATTATTTAACACGAAACACACGAAAAGAACGAAAAAGACGAAAGAATAATTTATATTCTATAAAACTTTCGAAAATTCGCTTATTTCGTGTTTTTCGTGATTAAAATAAAATACTACCAATACCCAATCGGTGAAAATTCGTATTTTCCCGGGGGCTTACGCACCCCGGCTCGCCAAAATCCGTGTGCGGACTGACCCTCGCTCAACTACCGGGGAGCGCAACGCGAAATTGTTCATTGCTCATTGCTCATTGCTAATTTGCCTTACAGCTCCGTTACCCCGTGTTTCTTCAGCCAGTACAGAGCGTGCGGCGTCTGGCGATGCTTTTGCGAGAAATCTTTTCCGGACGCTTTCCCGGTTCCGGAGACGGCTTTGATCGGTTCCCCTAACGTTCGGACGAGGAAGTCCCGATAGCGGGGATTGCCGCTGATTTCCGACGTGTACGCCAGCCCTTCCGCAACGAGAATCGAGTACCAGCCGGAATCCGCGTACTTAGGGCACCCGGTCTTGTAACGGAACCCCTGTTTTTCCTCGTTCCAGGAACAGTCCAGCAGCCAGTCGGCGCAGCGGACGATAACGGTTTTGATCTGCTCTTTTCTCGCCGGGTCGGGTTCGGTTTCGTAGTACCGCGCCAAGCCGTGAAGCAGAACCCCGACGGCAAACGCTTTCCCGCCGCGATGTTCTTTCTTGTCGGGGCAGTCACATTCCGTCTGATCCTGCGGCAGGTCGAAACAGCCGGTTTCCGGGTTCTGTTTGCTTTGAATCGTCTCGAAATAAATCCTTGCCGCGTTGAGAAAGAACGGATTATTGGTAAACCGATACGCATAGACAGCATTGGTCAGCGGCCAGCCCGCCCCTCGCTCGATACCGAAACTGAACCGCGGCGTATACCATTTCGCCTGAGCGTAACAGACTGTATACGCTTTTGAAAGCAGTTCCTCATCGCCGGTCAGAACGCCAATATAGAAATTGCCGGGCTGAAAGTCGTGCCCGCCGCCGTTGTCAGTTTCTGCTCTAAACCAGTAAGGAACCTGAGTTGCCTGCCCGGTCAGCCCTTCCAGACGCGGATCGTCCGGGGTGAAAAAGCCGTTGACGTGTCCAAAGGCATGCAGATACATGCGCTCTTTGGCGTTGGGATTGACCGGGTATTTCTGGAAATCGACTGTCATGTAATGCTGAGCCATTTCGATTCCGCGTTGGAGAATTGTTACATCGCCGGTTCGAGCGAAATGTATGGCGCACGTATACGACAGATCGTACTCGTTGTTTCCCCAGTTGTTGACCCGTTCTCCAAACCAGTCCCCAAAGCTCATCCAGCCGTACTCGCCGCGCTCCCGACGCCCCTTTTCGAGGTTCTCAAACGACGTCCGAAATGCCTGTTCGTAGCCGTCGAACTCGCCTTTCGCCGCCGGGCTGACAGGCGGGAAAACGCCCACGGAACAATAGTATTCAGGCGAACAGACGGCAAAAAGCGGGTTTTGAAGATGCTCCCGGAGATGTTTGTCGTTTTCCATCCGCTCTCTCGACGCTGACCAGAATTCAACGGTTATTTCCATCCCCCGCTTGAACTGATAGCAGTTGTCTTTGAGCCAAAAATAATTCTGAACCAAATTGTCACGCTTGTTTTTCTTCGGATCGTCGCTGTACCCGTCAGGCAACGGCGGCAGAATCTGATATTCCAGATTCAAATAAAAAGGCTTGCCTTCTGAATTGCCATTATGCGATTCCGGCTTATCTTCCAAACTGTCTGTAATATTAAAGACTCCGCCTCCTCCGGGCTTCGGCGCTGGCGTCATTTTGACCGAAAGACCTTTAGGCCATGTCTGCCAGAAGTTTCTAAACAGAACCGCGCCGTTGTGCAGTTCCAGATAGCCGTCAAACCGATCGGTTTCCTGTTTTTTGCCATTGATTTCAACCGAGGCGTGGTTGAGTTCGTCCTGCAGAATCTGACACGAGTATTCGCCGCCGTATACAAATAAGTCGTTTCTAACGGACGCAGAACGAATCAGCGTAAACGGTTTATCCAGCTGATTGTTCCCGATCGTCCAGCGAGTTCTCCTCAAATCATTATGAAGCATCTCATTCAAATAATCGGTTATTTCAATACGCCAAACAAATCCCGGCTGTAACGGTTGAGAACGCTGCGGCTGATCGCTGTCGTCGTCCGCGTCCCTTGCTGATTCCCAGAAGATATCTCTTGCTTGATCCATGTTCTCCGCTTCGATATAGTTTCCTTCAAGGCGGGTTGTAACGCGAACGTCTTTGAGTCTATAATCCTGACTATACCCATCTCCGGGCGCATACAGTTTTCGACCGTCAGCCAGAACAATTTCCGATTCAAACGGACATAAATGTTCTGCGCTGATGCCGTCAAACATCTTGTTGACTTCCTTGTCGTCCTCATCCTCGTCAAGAATTTCCTCAGAGAGCATTTCCGGTAAAATTTCCAGCGTGTATTTCATCGTTTTTTGAACGTCCGTATCAGCTCGAAAATCGACTACAAGCCATTGGACAGAGCCGTCCTCCCACCTGGCAACAGGAGTAAACTGCGCTTTAATCTTTTTCCCCGCCGGATTCTTCAGACGAATTTTCAAGTCCCCTTCCCATCCATCGTAATACAGTACGCCTTTCGCCAGCGGAACGCCGGACGTAACAGGCCAATTTTGACGGGCGAATCCAGTCGGCTCGGAAACGTACAGATCAATCGACGTTTTGACCATTTTAGCCGCTTCTAAAATATCCTGCGGTGAAAACGATACGACCTTTGTAATCGCCTTCCCGGAACGGTTTATCGGCAGCGTTACAATCGTCTTTTCGTAATCGCCCCACGGACAGACGACCGCGTGATTTCGCAGTCCGGAATCCGATTCCACAATCGTTTTCGGCTTTGTTTTTTCGTCCCCTTCCTTTGGAATAAAGGTAACTTCAGCCGGAGGCGTCGGGACGTTGGTCGTCCAGGAAATCTGAATGTAATCGTCGGGCAAACCTTTTCCGAAATCCGGATTAAACGGAGAAGCGCTGTCGATGTAATACCGCTGCAGGTTGTCGATTGTTACGTCTTCTGTTGTCGGGACAAAGCGAATATAATCGTAATACGCCCAGCCTTTGTTTTCGGACGCATACCGGTCGTCCACCCAGAGTTCAAAAACGCCGTCGGAAATGTCGTAAATACCGAAATCGTTCTCGCCGTAAAGGCTGGACTTCTCCCACGTCTTTCCGCCGTCAAACGACAGCGCCAGTGGGCGATTCGTCCCGTTCATAAAAACGCGATACCGCCCTGCGGGAATGTCGGTGATTTTGGTATGCAGAACCGGCGCGCCGTCTTCCGGCTTTTCTCTGTCAACATCTATCGGAAGAACCGGCGTTGTAACAGACGCGCTGTTGGAGCGTTTATGAATCACGTCGATTTCCTTCGTCCAGATCTGCCAGTTTGACGCGCCCGGCTGATTGAGCCGCATTGCGTCTTTCGGCTCCGACCAGTCCTCAACTTCGTAGACCAGCCCTTCCAGCCGCTCGCGTTTCGTCTGCGCCAACGAGGCTGTGGCATTACAACAAGCAGTAATTAACAATATCCAGAAAAGTGTTCGTTTCATGATGGTTTATGGTATAGGGAATAGGTTAGGGGGTGCGGCGGCTTGCCGCCGGTGCGAATCTGTTTAATCCGTCAAATCCGTGGAACGGACTGACCCGCGAACAACCTACTCGGTTCGGCTCACCGCGATATTATCCAAATCAATCGTCGTTTCCGCTGTTGACAGCGCAGCGAAAACAAGGCGGTCAAACGTTTTCCAGTTCGGGTCGAGTCCGGGAACGGTAAACGTCTTTTCCGGGTCGTTTCCAGACTGGACGGAGATTGTCCAAGTTCGACTCTCGCCGCTTTTCACTCCGACAGGACAAACGACTTTGATATGCGTCCACACGCCGGGCTGCAAAGCGCAGGTCTGACCGCTGAACTCAATCTGGCTCTCCCGAATTCTCAGGCTCGGACCGATTCGATATGGACTCTCTCTGTCGCGCCATTCCACCATCAGAACCCCGTCTTTACCAACTCGGACGTCAAATTCTGCCGTTGTAACACAGGAGTGACGATAGTTGACGTTATAGAGAAAATGCGGGTCAAACGTATGATGATAGGAATTGTTGTCCTGAATCCGCAAAAAGCGGTTGTCATTTTCCTGAGCGATTTTGAAGCCGTTCGGAGAACCCACATAAGAAGCGCGACGAATCGGATTCCTCCTGTTGGACTGGAAATCGTCCGAGAACTCAAACGGCTCGACAGGCGGGTTAGGCGTGAGAACAACCTTCGGATAAACGTAACATTCCGCTTCGCTGACCCAGTTTGGGTCGTCTTTCAAAACGCCGGCTTGTGTATAATCAAACGGCTTGAATCCAATCGCGTCGAGAACCGGTTTGGACTCGTCCGTAAAGCGGAAATCGCCGTTTTTCGGGTTGCGGAATTGCGGGTTGGCGATAATCGAATGTGCGTCTTTGCCGTATTTGCGCCACTGTTCCAAATTGTCATTTTGAAATGTAACGCCCGTCTTGACGTCGTAGTTCCAGTAGACGTTATAGTCCAGATCCGACCACGGGTTCTTCCACGCGCCCATGAGCAGATATGCCGGCTCGTCCGTTGAATCGTAGACGACAATATTCCGTTCAAAGGTAAACGAACGATGCGTTTCCGGACGCGATCGCTGAAGCTGGTTCTCTTTGCTGAACGCCAGGATGTTGTTTCGAACAACGTTGTTTTCGCCGTAATGCTGATGGAACGTTCCGGTATGAACCCGATAGACGAGATTGTTTTCCATGACAATATTGGACGACCCCTCGTCCGTGTACAGACCCCATCCGCCGCGGCCGTAACGGTTATAGGAATAGACGTCGTGAATTCGGTTGTTACTAACCGTCGTGCCGGGAGAAACGCCCAGCGAGTACACGCCGCCCATGTCGGACAGGACGCCTTTTCCGATGTGATGAATATGGTTGAATTCAATATGGTTGTCGTGAGCTTTTGACGGCGCGTAGCCCCAAATCCAGCCGACGGAGACGCCGGTGTAAAAGCCGTCTGAGATGTCGTTGTGCGTTACGGAGTTACAAGGCGAATGACCAATCCAGACGCCAATCGCGCCGCAGTCGATTTTGCCGTATCCGCGAATAATGCAGTTGTGAACCGAGCAGTTTCGCGTCTCGTTCGGCTCGGACAGGTCGTCGTTCCAGCCTGCCCCGATTCTCACGCCGCCGGCGCCGAGGTCTTCGATTAGAGTTTTTTCGACGCTGCAATTCTCGCACCCGCGATAAAACCAGACGGCGTACCCGCCAGTGTGACGCACAGCGCAGTTTTCCATCTTAACGCCTCGGGCGAAATTGACTTCAATCGACGCTGGACTATTAACAGCCGCCTGAGCGCTGCTTAATCCGCCGTCCGGCAGAGCAAAGGCGTCGTATTCAAAACGAATCCCGGAAAAGACGATGTTCTCCGCCTTTTTCTCCGGTGCGCCGGTAATGTGAACCAGTCCTGTTTGACGTTTATCCCGCTGACCGTCGGTTGCGATAAACGTTGTATTTTCCAGCGTCTGACCCGGCAGGGGAATGTAGAGAACTGTCCCGTCGGGTTTGATCAGGAACTCGCCCGGCACGTCCAGAGCGGACTCGACGCCCTCAACGTGATAGCGAAGGTTCGCTCCCCATTGACTTAATGACCAGGGAGCGTCGCCTGTCAGTTCAACAAGCCCCGTTTCCTCATTGACGCTTTTTACCCGATGGAACGACGTTTCCCAGGAATGATAAAACCGAATCTGAACGTCTGTCGGGTCTGACAACGCGCCGATTTCCTTGAACAGTTCCGCCTGCTTCTCTTGGGGATAAAACGAGCGGTTGGGCTGTTCCTCTCCCGACTCCGAGACGTAGAAATACCGGCAACCGCCCGGCGCGTTGTCGTTGGGCGTTCTGGCGCGAACCGCCCGTTGACCGTTGACGAACAGGGTTTCATAACGCCGCTCGTTCAGATCCGATTCGTTCAATTTTGTTACAAACCAGCCGTTTTCGTTGACCGACCAGCCGCCGATTTTCCGTCCGCGGGTAAACGTTGGCTGAGCGTTCGGCGCCGCTTTCCAAACGACGTTGGAATCGTCCGCCGTCAGTTCTAACGGCTGCGGAAGAAAATATTCGCCCGATTCCACAACGACAACGGCGGGTGTCGCCGCGTTGTCCGGACTCGACTGCCGCCACGCCCGGACTTCGTCTCGAACCTGTTCCGGAGTCTTGCCTGGCGACAATGTAAAATTCTGCGACCATCCAACGGACGACAAAGCAAATGCAAGTCCAAGCGCCAATAGTAACATTGATTTCTGTTTCATGGGAAGTCGGAGGCCAAGCGGTCTTAGGAAGACAATGACTAGACCCAACTCCTTGGCTCACAGAACGACATGGCTACGATCCGACTTGGCGACAATGTAAAATTCTGCGACCATCCAACGGACGACAAAGCAAATGCAAGTCCAAGCGCCAATAGTAACATTGATTTCTGTTTCATGGG
>JAZQDP010000330.1:0-6170 GCA_045546875.1 Thermoguttaceae bacterium
CAACGCGCTGCCCTTTACTCCATGATTCCAGCGTCGCTCGCTCTTCATTTGTCAATTCAATTTCAACCGCTTGTCGCATAGTATTTCTCCTTTCTAACTATTAGTACGCAAACAAGCGCTGAAAGGTTCTATTATATATCGGACACTACACTAGCGCCGGAAAAATTTGCGCGCACCCTCCTTCCAAACGCTCAGACGGCTCTCCCTTGAACTTAACGGTAATTCCGGTATAATCAATTAGCGATTAGCAATTAGCGATTGAGTAAGCTGCCGGCTCTTGGCTTCCAGCTATTTGCTTGATAAGGAAAGCTATTAGCCACTAGCTACTAGCTATTAGCTTGATAAACCTGATTCATGCGTTATTGCAAGAAACAAGAATAACCAAGCTAGCGGCTAGCAGCTAATCCCTTCCCAGTTCCGCGCAACAATTATTTCCTTTTATATAAACCATGGCGAAGAAGAAAACCAATCCAACCGAAGTTGTCGAACCGAGTCCGAAACCGCGCAAACGTGCCGTTAAACTCAACGAAAAAGATACGCGAACGCTCGAGGCGCTTAATCGGCTGGCTCAATCCGTTATCGACGCGGCAAACGGTGTTACCGATCCTGAAATGTTTATTCCGTCCAGGAGTTTATCCAACGTCTGGTTCGACGAAAAAAAGCGCATTATTCAAATGGGCGATCGAACGACTACCCGGCAGCTGTTCAATCTCTCGCAGGCGAAGGCGTTTATGCAAACCATGCTCGTCGCCTCCGGGACGTCCGAACTGATTCGGCAAGGGAAAACAACCTCTATCCGAGGTCTGTACTACCTGATGAAGCACACAATCGAACACGCCAAAGAAGAAACGTTTAACGATCAAAGCGAGTCCGACCCGATTATCGAAGATTGCGAAGTCTTGCTGGAATGTCTTCGCGAAGAGATGCACCTGTACGCTCAAACCCGCGGTGCGATGGTCGGCATGATTCAAATCGTCGATAAAGGCGATACTATCGACTGCGCCCGGATGGGGTCGGGCGGGTATGCAGTTCCCTCAATCGTCGAGCCGGACGTGATTCAGTTCAAAAACTGCAAAGCCGACTTTATTCTCCATGTCGAAAAAGACACCGTTTGGCAACGGTTCAATGAAGATAAATTCTGGAAAAAGCACAACTGCATCCTTACACACGGGTCTGGTCAGCCACCGCGTGGAATGAGACGGCTATTATACCGAATGAACAAAGAACTGCATCTGCCTGTAATTTGCCTGCTGGATAACGACCCGTGGGGATACTACATCTATTCCGTAATCAAGCAGGGGTCAATCAACCTGGCGTTTGAATCCAAACGAATGGCTATTCCCAGCGCGAAATTTTTAGGGTTGCGGTCTAAAGATTTCGTTGAATGTAATTTGTCGAAAAGCGCTCGAATCAACCTGAACGATTCCGACCGGAAACGCGCCAAACAAATCGCAGAATACCCGTGGTTCAAAAATAACAAGCCATGGCAGCAGGAAATTAAATTGATGCTCGAAAACGGGTTCAAACTTGAGGTTGAATCCCTGATCAGTAAAGACATTAGTTACGTAACGGAAGTATATACGCCTCAGCGGATTGCCGACCAGGACTGGCTGGACTGAGTTTAATTAGCTTCTAGCTCCTAGCCGCTAGCTTGGTTATTCTTGTTTCTTGCGATAATATACGAATCAGGTTTATCAAGCTAATAGCTAGTAGCTAGCAGCTAACAGCTTTCCTTCCCTCGCAACTCGCAACTATACAATCACATGAAATTCACATCATTATCGCCGATAAACCGAGAGCAAGCTGAACGAGTTCTCGGCTACCTGAATTTTTCAACAGGAAGTTTTGACCCGAAATTCTATCGGGACTTAAACGACTTGTTCTACGACCTGGACGTTCTTAATCGGAACGTTCCAATAAAACCAAACGTCTTCGACGTCAACCAACGGTCTGCCGATAAACAGAAATTCTCTGAATTTACCGCCGACAAGCCGGAAGAGCGCATTCCAACATATCAGGTCGTTTATAACATTTTAAAAGAAGGTCTGATTACTCTCCAAAAAGAAACGACTACGTTCAAAAACAACGCACAAGCTCTCGGCGCTTTGTGTTTTACATTCGACCACGTTTTGCCGGCATACAAAGAATTCCATAAAAATCTGTTATTCCACAAAACGGACGAAGAACTGTTTACGTCCTTTTTCATAGCCAGAACGATGGAATACGTCCTTCAGGCAGAGGCTCCCTGGGACGACTTCAAACAGGCAGAAATAATTCAGCGTCTTAACGATTATGTCGGGTACCGCCCCACGGCGGTTTTACATAACCGTCAAAAAATGCAGCCGTATTCTCATGAATTTTTTCAGCCAATCCCTCTATATATAGAAAATGCCGGCATCTGGAAAGGACCTTATACAGACGTCTGCGAGGTAGCGTTAAATATTCTTCGCAATACAGACGAGTCCATTTTACAAAAAGCGTACTTCGATCCAGCCAATATGCGCGAGTTGGCAATCGACGTTCGCGCACTAGACTTTGACCATCCTGTCAACCGCCGGCTGAACTATCCATTTGGTTCCTGGGACGCAACAAGCGTCGATAACAAAGGCTTTTTCCGTCGATATATTATCCATCAAACCACGCTCGACGCCATCTGCAGCCGAACGAAATCAACTCAGCTTCCATACGACGAAGTCATTTACGAATCGGGGGCGGTGTTAGCCGGCACAATGCTCATGGGAGCCTCGATTAACGGCTCCTGCCCGGATTCTCACGACAGTTCCGTTACGCTTTCAACACTGCTTCCTATCGTTGCCCAGTATCGAGACGAGTTCTACGAATCTTTAATGGAGAAATCTCCCGAACCCATTAAAAACAGGCTTATCGAAGAAGTAGCAACGTATCGACAACCTTTTGGCGCGGCAAGGCAGTATTTCAACCAGGTTTTATCAAAAATGCGGGCTGAACAGCTGCAAAACGTTCAGTTGTCCCGCCTCTTTTCGTGGATGGGATATACCGACGCCGCTCGAGATCGAGCCGATATGGTCAAAAACATTTCCGCTCGAATGAGAAGCCAAATCGAGCGGTTGATTACCCGCTGTCATTCGCTTCTGGACGACAACGCTACTAAAGAAGTCGTCCCGCTGATTCGTAACATCGAAGACATTCTGCAAGACGGAATTCAATGCGGAGCGTTCGTTGACCCGTGGAATATTCTCGGCTTTGAAGGTCAATTCCCCCTGTTTCATTCTGCCGAGGACTCGACGCCGGATCAACGAGTTGACGAACTTATCAACATCATCAGCGCGATTTTCAGCTTGTATTCCAGGGCAATGCGTCAATCGGCAGCGGCAAACGACCAGGAATTAAAAAACCATTTCTCAACCAGAATGCTCCGATTGGCAAACTGGTGGGATCAATTCGCTTCCATTGAAATCTCGTCTTTAGACGGCATTTCCGGAGAGGACAGTTGGAAATCCGCCAACCAGGTGGCAGACGCTCTTTTCGTTTGGAAAAAAGCAGGCTCGGCTGCTGGCGACATTAAATTTTGGCGCCCGCAGGTGGAATCGTTCGACTCTACAAAAGCCTACGCTCTGTTGATCGAAGAGCTTATGGATCAGGAAGATTACGTTGCCGCCATGGCTCTGTTAATGAACTGGCTGAGCTATTCAGACAACATTGTTCTCGACGATGGCGATTACTCCATTCACCCACTCATTCTTCGCTGGATGGAAGATCATTGGTTTAAATCAACTAAAATTGAGCGTATTGAAGGGCGTCGCGGAAATGAAACCATCGACGGCTGGGACGCTGCCAAAAAATTCATCGATTTCCTTGAAGCAAACGCCGGCGCGTATTGGGAAATTCCACATCTGGAAGTCGGACAGGGAAAATTCCCAACGTTCCAGGAATTCAAAAAAGAACTCTCCGAAGACCCGTTTAGCGACGATGACGATTTCGATGATAAATTTCTCAATTTTATGGGAATGCCCAAACCGCCCGCTGACGATGAAGATCTGTACAATCCTCTCAATAACGAGACGGATGATGAAGCTGATGAAATTGAAGAAGATGAAGAAGACGATGAAGACAATCTTTTTCGCAATGCCTATCAAGACGTTGTCTATCGCGACACAACCGACGATGGAATCGATAGCGATATGATGGACGATAAAACCTTTGACCCTCTTACCGATTTTGAATTAACGGAAGAAACAGAACGGATTAGCGACCGACTTCTGTTTTGGGTTACGGTCGCCCGGCTATGGAAGATGTCTGCGGTATTCTCTTTGAACTATGCAGACTCTCACCCGGACAGAGACGAGACCTTGGCGTCGTGGGCAAAAATCTGCCAGAAAAAATTGCGCCAGCTGTCGATTCTGGCTTCAGAGGTGGAAAGCTATAACGTCCCCTTGCCCTCGGATTCGCGGCAATCTTTAATCGATTATGAACAGCGTCGATCTATCAAAGACGGCATGCTGGAACGCATCGTTACCACAATCGTCGAGTTGGAAGACGTTTGTCGCATACTCAATTCAACCAGTTCTTTGCCAATTCAAACAAAAGGCAATTCCTGGGAGTCAATCAGTCAAAGCGTTTTGCAGGCAATGGTTCAATCCGACGTCGAAAAACTTCGTCAATTATGGAAACCGTTTTTGAAAGTTCTTTGCGATCAGACGCTGTTATACCGTCCCGTTTCCCGCGGTGGAAAAGTCAACGATACGGCAAAATCCAAAGGGGTTCAGATTGTCATTCAGCGGCTGCTCAATTCGTTGCCCAAGCTGGGTCTGATGGAATATTCCCTCGACCTGCTTAACGCAGCTCAAAAAATAGAACGCATTCATTCCGTAGGCATGGGAGCCGTTACGCGTTTTGATAAAATATTTGAAGTCGCCTGCTTTGGCATGGTTCGCACTATCGTTGAAACCAGTTCCTCCAAACGCCGCAATTGGACGGTTAATTCGCTAACAGAAACTCTCGAAAAAGTTGCTGAAGTATTGCTCATGTGCTGGCTGATTCATTCACAGGCAATTCGAGTTTCTTCTATCGAATCCGTTGGTTCAGATACCTTATGGACGCATCTGGAAAAGTTTATCAAAAAATACGGAAAAGATTTCTTTAGTCCTATCAATATGGGGTACGGAAACATTCAGGCTATCCTGCACCAGGGGGTAGACGTCTGGCTAAAAAATCTGATGGCGTCGCCAGAGCCGGAACTCGGAAAATCGTTACTTGACGATCTGGAAGATAGCAAGATTTCATTTCACGAAGCTTGTCATTGGTTGGGTCTGATTTATGAATCGATTTTAGAATATTACGGTTTTTACATCGATTACAACTCCACCACAACCCAGTCAGACAAGGGCGAAATGCTTTACACGCTTCTGGATTTTTTGCGTCTTTTGGCAAGTTACGACCGCATCGCGTGGAAGCTCATGCCTGTTTCCACTATCCATTCCGCTTTAGTTCATAACGGCAAAATGGAAGCGGCAAGCATCTGGCTTCAAGCCGTTGCTGAACGCTGTTCCGAAGCGGCAGACGCTCAATGGGATCGATATCAAGCCCTTCAAAAGAAATATGGCATGCTTATGACAGGAATCGGTGACAGGATTAGCGAACGTTTTGTACGTCCGTTAGAAGTTGAACAGTTATGTTCTCTCATCGAACCGGCAATCAATGAATACCGAGAAAAGAAAGAACCTGTTTCATTCAAGATGTTTCTTCGAGGCGTAGATGAATTTGCTCAAGCTCCTCAAGGCAATGGTTTTGAACTTCCGACGTGGTTGGAAGCCATTGAAAAAGAGTCTCAGCGCATTCGCAATCGTTCCGAAGAAGAAGACGAAATGCTTGATTTATCAGCATATATCAAGCCTGTTTCATTAACAAAAACAGAGTTGCTTAAAACGATTACCGTCATGAAAAAGCGCATGAGCGATATGGCGAATTAAACTTTTTTGTTGCATGAATTCATTGGCGTTTGAACTAATATTCATTCTTCAAAAGAATAAAAAAACACAAACAAACAATTTCCGAAAAATGATAATGCATCACGAATTGCCCTATAAAACAGGCGCGAAAATATAAAATTTCAAAACTTTTTCAAGTATTTTCAAAAAAATTTAAGAAATTTATTAAAAGCCATCTTGCATTATTCCGATTTATGGTATATT
>JAZQDP010000331.1:0-2234 GCA_045546875.1 Thermoguttaceae bacterium
CTTGCTAAATACGGTGAAAATAACTACGGTTACCAAATCCGTCGACGTGAAACGGGAACGTCTCCCACATTTACGTACCGCATTTCAGGTGGGGACGACGACCCAGCGCCTAACATAGCTGGAGCGTATACAAATCTAAACGATAATTCTTGGCATCACCTCGTTGGCGTATATGGCGGCACGTATCGAGAACTGTACATGGACGGTCAGCTCATCACGCGCATTGTCGACACCGCCACATCAGCCGGCGGGCAGGGCGAACCTTTGGTTTTCGGTGGTCGATATAACGCCTCCGCAGGCGCCTACCAAGGATTTGCTAACGCTTCTTTAGACGACGTTGCTTTTTACGCCGGCGCGTTGCGAAACAATCAAATTACGTATCTTAATAATGGTGGAGATCCAACTCAAATGCCTGCCGCTGAAGCAAATACGATAAAATTCTCTATGACTCACAGCGGCAAAGGCGATAACAATACAACCATGACGTTCTCCGGTAAAACCGCCCATTCTTGGTTAGACGGCGAAGCGATTTTCTACGGCAAACCGGGATACCTAAAAACAGACCTGCCCGTCGGTTCTGCCGGGCTTAACGGTTCCTTTACCGCCTCCGCTTGGATTTATATGAACGATGTTACTGGCGACCAACCAATCTTGGGCAACTCTACGGAAGGAACCAATCAAGGGCTACATTTGATGGTTCGTGATGGTAAGCCGCTTATGGGATTTTACAATAACGACTTGCAAGCCAATCAAACCTTAGAAGCTGAGCAATGGTATTATCTAACTTTCCAGTATAACGCTGATACTAAACAGCAATCCATTTATCTCAATGGAGAGCAAATTGCTACGCGAACAGCGACCTCTAACTTTACAGGAGGAAAAACACTCGATATTGGTAAAATCTTTGACGGCAACGCCACTTATTTCAGAGGTAAAATGAATGATATTGCCATCACAGATGGCGTTTTATCCGCCTCGGAAATCCAGTCAATAATGAATTCACGCCGCGACATGACGCGCGTTGAAGATTTCTCTTCCGGTAAAAACACTGATGAATGGTATACCGGCGGCGGGGCAACGCTTGGCGTTGCTTACTTGGGGTATACGGGCAAAAACTGCCTACACACCTATTACGCCATCCAAGACGGAACGGCGTCAACAGTTTACGGGCAAACAAACAGCGATGCGTCAACAACCACTGTTTGGGGACCTCAGTTTACCGTTGCTAGCGATATACCCGACGATGCGGCAATTACGTTCTCCGTCGCAGGGACATCAACGGCTTTGAACTTTAACAGTCGCACTACCGGCGGCGCAGGCGTCGCCCTTTGGGATCTTACCACGGGCGATTTCGTTCGAGACGGTAGCGGGAACGTTATTTCTAAAACCGGAAACAATACCGGAAACTGGCATGCTGGCTCATTCTCCCTTAAAGGACTTGAAGGGCATGATTTGATGGTTGTTGCCCTGGATAGACAAACTAACGGTTACGGCTGGATTGCTTTAACCGATTTAACTGCCGATTCCTATCAGGTTCGCAACATCGCTTCTGCGGTGCAGCACCATTTGGTTCTCAACGATTTTAATTTTGATAAAGCCGGCGATTTCAATGGCATGTACGAAATTGACAGCGAAGGGAACAAGCTGGATTCAATCACGCATTTTACCAACGGATCTCGCAACGGCAGCGCCGCTACGAATTTCTATGTTGACGAGTCCGGTTTGAGCTCCGGAACAAAAGGATTCCTCAGCTCTGGAACCGCCGCCTACGGCGAAGAACAAACCACCGGAACATTGCGCTCTGACCCATTCTTGGTTCAGGGCGACGTCATGGAATTCCTCATCGCCGGCGGTAACAATATTGCCAACAAACATTTCGATTTAATCGACGCTGATACGGGAGAGGTGTATTTCTCCGCCACCGGCGAAAATTCCAACGATTTCCGTTACGATTTTTGGAATTTAAAGGATATTCAAGGCAAGTCGGTCTATGTTCAGATTGTTGATTCCGATGGAGGAACCAGCTGGAGCCACTTGGAACTTGACCAGATTCGTCAAACGAAGTTCGCCCCAACGGCGGCTGAAGTGGAAGCGTCTGAAAATGTTATTTCCTCTAAAGATTTGGCATTCAACGAGAATCTGCCTGGATTAAATATGCAATCATACGCGTTAGACGGAACTGGCATTGATTCTTTAGATGCTTTGGCAAACTACATTTCTCATGGCGCCGAACC
>JAZQDP010000332.1:0-7747 GCA_045546875.1 Thermoguttaceae bacterium
GGTTAGTTGTTAGTGGTTAGGTCGCAAGCGTCTTAAAACTTACCACTTACCACTTAAAACTATACACTATTCCCTACTCCCCATTCCCTACTGCCTACTGCCTATTGCCTACTGCCCCCCCCTCATGCTGGAACAAATCAAAAAAGAAATCTGCGACATCGGCGACCGCATTTATAAAAAGGGATTCGCCACCGGCAACGACGGCAACATTTCGTATCGTCTCAACGAGAACGAAGTTGTCTGTACGCCAACGATGATTTCAAAAGGGTTTATGACCCCGGACGACCTGTGCATCGTCAATATGAACGGCGAACAAATCGCCGGCAAGCGTAAAATGACGTCTGAAATCAAGCTGCATTTGACGCTCATGAAGGAACTGCCGGAAGTGAAGTCGGTCGTGCATTGCCATCCGCCGTATGCGACTGCGTTTGGAATTGCGCGCGAGCTGATTCCGCTGGGCGTCATGCCGGAAATTGAAGTTCAACTTGGAGAAGTGCCGATAGTTCATTACGCCATTCCGGCCAGTCAGGAGCTGGCGGATACGATTCTGCCCATAGCGCACAAGTCCCGCGTTTGCGTTCTAGCCAATCACGGAACGCTTTCCTGGGGCGATACGGTCGAACACGCCTACTGGTGGACGGAAATGCTCGACGGGTACTGCCGTCTGCTCATGCTGGCGCATAACCTCGGCAACGTCGGGTATTTTTCACGTCAGGACATTCAAGACCTTCTGGAACTCAAAAAGCGCTGGAATTTAACAGACCCGCGCACGTCCATGGAGGGAATCGACATCGGCGACAACGACGTCTTCCGCGACCTGTGGGAAAAAGCCGGCTTCGGACATCGCGCCTTCGTCCCGCCTGGGACTAAGTCCAACGGATTGGGCAACGCTGTAGATATTGACGCAATAACTGATATTATCGCCGAAAAGGTCGCGAAAAAACTGCAATTGCCATAAATTGAATTCTGTGCTAATATAATTCATATTAGACAAATTCATCAAGGAGTTATTATGAGTCCCAGAAAAAAGAAAATGAAACTGTATACAGTTCGCATTGAAATGGACGACCTTTGTTGTCCCGTTTGGCGCGAAGTTACAATTCCTTCAATTTTGGTTTTGCCTGACGTCTATCGCATCATCCTCGAGGCGTTCGGCTGGGACGACGAATCCTGTTACCAATTCCAGTTTAAAAAAGGCAGCTATATTGGCGATCAGGAGAAATCTCTGAACGATATTACCCGGTATATATCTCTTGAGTCCAAACCTGTTGGCAATGAAACGCTTGAAGAGGTTCTTGGAAACAGCAAGATCTTTAATCTGATTTATGTAAGCGAAGATCAGTGGCGTTGTCACGCAACCATCATAAAAAGTGAATCCGCTGACATGGATCTGTTTCCTTTTAAATGTTTGGCTGGCGAGGGCGCGTGTCCGTCCAGCCTGTTTGAAAGGACGTCTCTGTTTAATGAAGCGTATATGATTAAGACGAATCCGGAGAGCGAACCGGATGCCGTAGAGGAAGTTGACGCTTTTCTCAAAGAGAACGATCTGTATGTGAACGGTCAGTGGCCTGGCAAGTTCGACCTCGACGCAGCAAACAAGCGTTTGGAAGATCTGAAAGAACGAATGAAGGATGAACTGAAGGAATATATGAACATTCCTGAAGCGCCGTTTGACGAAGTTTCGAATGCCGATGGAATTAACCCCAATTGGACCAGCAACTGGATGAAAGACGTTGATATCAATACAAAAGACAATACTAATTGCAGCTTTAACGACAAATACGATTTTTATATGGCGTTGAGTACAGTATTTGATTTTATAGTTGAACTTTGCAAGGTTCATAACATCCCATGTGATGGTATTGATTTTAACAAAAAGGACTTTAGTCAATTTGATTTCGATACGTTGTTTGCAAAAATGGAGAAATCGCCCGATCCGCAAATGAATGAATTGCTCAATTGCCTTAAACCAATGGTTGCCTCATATAATGATTTTATGATGAACGTTGGCGTTAATAGCAATAAGACGACGGAAAAAAAGAACAAATCGAAAAAAAAGTCCAGGACGCCCAAAACGTCCAAAAAGAAAAAATCTGACGATAACGACGATAATAAATGAGTCGTTTCAGGAGAATATTTTTATCAAACTGAACGCATAACGTTCAAAAATTTTGTTTTACATAAACATTTCAAATAGATTAAAATATATTTCACCGACAATTATGACTGAATTCAACGATTATAAAAATGTAACGCTTCAGAACCTTGTAGACAACCCCGACTGTACAGAGGACGACGTCGCGCAGTGGGTTCGGGACAACAGCGACAAATTCGAGGACGATTCGAATCCGGGGGAATTCTCACAGGACAAAGTCAACAAGCTATTTGCTGACTTGCTCAACAACAACGCTGTCGGAGGATTTGGGAATCTCGGTATTGAAAACACCCTCAATGTTGACTGGTTTAACATCTTTGGCGCTCCAGAACCAGAGGAAAAAGGGGAACCGGAACAGGGATGGAATATTACCGACGCCGTTCTGACGATGGGAAAAAAGATTCTCGGCATGCCCGGTTCCGCTCCAGCGAAGAAGCCGGTTCAGAAGAGTTCCGGCGGATTTGGCATGGGTAAAATTGATCTTGGAACGCTGCTGAAGTACGCTGGCAATTCCAAATTGAGAAAAGTCTATTGGGTTCTCAAGAGGGTTTATAGGGAAATTGCCAAACTCTGGTCGTCAAAACGAAGAAGAACGACCAGACGAACGACGACTGCCAAACGGACATCAACTTCGCGATCCAGAACGACAACAGCGAAAAAGACAACGTCACGGTCAACAACCGCTAAAAAGACTACGGCGAAAAAGACGACAACCAGATCAACGACTGCTAAAAAGACGCGGTAACGGCGTTGGCTTTACGTTAACAAATATTAACGATTTACCAAATTTGAAAGATCATGTACATTACAAAAGTTGAACTGAAAAACTGGCGTAATTTTTCCTCGGTTTCAGTTCCGTTGAGCGACAAAACGTTTATAATCGGACCGAACGCCGTTGGAAAATCCAATTTTTTGGACGCGATTCGTTTTTTGCGGGACATTGCATCCAATACCGGCGGTTTTCAAAAGGCTATATATGACCGCAGTGACATGAAAAAAATCCGTTGTTTGTACGCGCGTAAGGATCCAGAAGTCGTTGTTACAGTTGAATTGTCGTCGTCTATTTCTAAAACTGAACCGTTTCCTCCAGAATGGAAATACAGCATAGGATTCGTTCAGGAGTCAAAAGGCGCTCATAAAACGCTATTAACGTTTGAAAAAATTTGGAAAGACGGTAAATTGATTCTTAACCGCCCCAATCCAGATGAGAAAAACGATCCATTGAAAATGTCTGAAACGTGGCTGGAACAGACCAGCCGTAATCAGGATTTTCGCGTTTTGGTAACAGCGTTTAATAATATCAGCTATTATCATTTGGTTCCCCAGTTGCTTAGACATCCGTCTCTCTACAGCGGTCATGATTTGCCTCATGATCCGTTTGGTCAGGGCTTTCTGGAGAAAATAAATAATACACCAGAAAAGACGAGAAACAGCAGACTCAAACGAATTAACGAATATCTCAACGTTGCCGTACCGCAGCTGAAAGAACTTGAATTGACAACCGATGAAGGTGGACGTCCTCATCTTCAGGCGTTGTATCAGCATTGGCGTCCTAAAGCAGGGAAGCAGCAGGAAACGGACTTTTCGGATGGTACGCTTCGTTTAATTGCGTTGTTATGGTCAATTCTGGAAAATCGCGGCGTTTTATTACTTGAGGAACCGGAACTATCCTTGAATTCGGAAATTGTCTCTCGTTTGCCCAATCTGTTTAATCAGACTCAGCGGTCATCAAAAACCAAACGCCAGTTTATTATAACATCGCACAGCGACGCTTTATTGACGGATAAGAGCATTTCACTTTCAGATGTTTTATGGTTCTTACCTTCACCTCAAGGTACGATTTGTATTCCGGCGTGTGAAGATAAGCAAAGCGTCGAAGAATTTAACAATGGAATCCCGCTTTCCGAAATTGTAATGCCGCAAACAGCTCCGAAGAATATCGATAAATTGACTCAACTAACGTTTCCGGAATTGAGCAAATGAAATCCTTGCCTAAACCAATAACAACCGTTTATGAGGACGAACTGAGCGGCGCCGTCATAGATCGAATTCTATCGACGTACAGACCGGATTTACACGTTCTTAAGCGAGTTCAATGTAACGGCTGTGGCAAGATTAAAAAGAATCTATTAAATTATAATAAGACCGCCAAATCTGGTTTTCCTTACTTCATTTTAACGGATTTGGATACTGCTCTTTGCGCTCCGCAGCTAATAGACGATTGGACTAAACAGACTCTGTTAAATTCCAATCTGTTTTTTCGCGTTGCAGTTCGTGAAGTCGAGTCATGGATTTTAGCCGATCGAAAAAACTTTGCTGAACTTCTTGGAATCTCAATTTCAAAAATTCCTGTTGATACAGATTCAATCCCTGATCCTAAACAACTCATTTGCAATCTGGCGCGAAAATCGAGAAAGAAAGGCATTCGCGAAGGAATTCCACCTAAAGACCTGTATGCCGCTCAGGGTTACGATTACAATGCAATACTGGGAAACTTTATTCAAAACGTTTGGAATATTTCTAACTCGATTGAATGTTCATCCAGTTTAAAAAGGACAGTCGAACGTATAGAAGATTGGCTTAAAATTTGAAAGTTATTCCGATTTCTCATCTGCTTTTCAGCCACAGCCTGGCAAGCAGAGATACAACGGCAGGAATGGCAATCGAAGCAAGAAATACAGCCCAAAAAGGGAGACCGTTATCAGAAGCCCCCAGAATGCAGTAAATCAGCGCGATTCCCAAATTGCTTAACGCGACTGGCACAAAGAACGTTTTCCAGAATTTAACTCCAGAGCAGGCTAACGCCAACGCTGCGGCTTCAGCAAACAACGGAACGGCGCGCAAAACGACTAAAATCATTGCGCCTCGTTCGTTGCCGATTTTTTGCATGCGGGCAAACTCTTCTTCGCCAACCCATTTTCGCGCCAGCGTCTGCCCTCCCAGTTTGCCGAGTAAAAACGCGCTCAATGCGCCGAGCGTCATTCCAAGCCAAATTGAAAACGCCGCAAGCGTCAACCCTAACCACGACGGGGTAACAATCGAACTAAGATGACGAGCGCAAAAGACGCTCAAAACGCTCGACGGTATTGGAAGAAACAGGTCGACGGCAAGCGCTGCGGTAACGCCGCCGGCAATAATCCATGGATCGCTGCCGCAAGTCTTGGTCCATTCTACAATAGCTTTTTCCAGCTCCTGATCCCAAAGAAGAAACGGGATCAGAGGCAGCGCTAAAATCAAAACGAGCAGTAAAAACAGTCGAGCGTTCAAAATTATGGGCGTGTAAATGTACTTGAATTCAGGTGATGTTACGCGAGCTTAATCAGCTCGTAATTTCTGGTTCCAATCCCGATTTCTTCGGCGTATTCCAAGCCGAATTTCCAGTCCGTATCGGGATGAAGGATTTTGAACTTGTCCTGACTGCATTTGCAGTTGGGGTGTTTTTCCGCCAGCATGTTTTCTGACTTGATCGCCGGGGCGTTGATAACCAGATCGGCGCAGGCAGCGTCGAGGGCGACGGGGTCGAAGGAAGCCGCAATGCCGAGGTTGGGGACGATCGGCGCGTCGTTGTGTCCCCAGCAGTCGCATTCCGGGGAGACGTCCATAATAAAGCTGACGTGGAAATTCGGCTTGTCTTTCAGAGCCGCTTTAACGTATTCGTCAATACGGGCGTTGAGAACCTTGGAATCATCGTAGGAATCCAGATACGCGCCCTGGAATTGGCAAATCGCGATGCACTGACCGCAGCCGACGCATTTGCTGTGATCAATAACGGCTTTCTTCGTCTGCTTGTTAAGAGAAATCGCCTTGTGACGGCAATTCCTGACGCACAGCCCGCATCCGCGGCAATTGTCGTTATGAATAACAGGTTTGGAACCGGAGTGCATTTCCAGCTTGCCCAACACAGCGCCGCAGCCCATGCCGAGGTTTTTCATCGTTCCGCCAATTCCCGCCATTTCGTGTCCCTTGAAATGGGTCAGCGAAATAAGAATGTCCGCGTCTGCAATTGCCGACCCGATTTTGGGAGCAGGACAGTACTTGCCGTCAATGGGAATTTCCCGATAATCCAGTCCTTTCAAGCCGTCGCCGATAATAACCTGACAGCCGGCGGAGAGCGGGTTAAACCCGTTTACCATGGCGGTTTGAAGATGGTCAACGGCGTTTTGACGGCTGCCGGAATAGAGCGTATTACAGTCAGTCAGGAACGGTTTGGCGCCCAACGAAGTGAGAATCTTCACCAGCCGGGCAACGTAGTTCGGGCGAATATAGGCGAGGTTGCCCAATTCGCCGAAATGAATTTTCAGCGCGACGAACTTGCCGTCCAGCGGCAGTTTTTCTATGCCCGCCTTGCGAACGAGCTTTTCCATGTTGTCGAGCAGATTATGAGAGCCGTTTGCTCTCATTCCGATAAAATAAACTTTCGAAGGCGTTGTCATGTCAGGATTTGGCAAGGTTAAAAGGGTAATAATATTTCCATTGACTCCATTTTTATTATACCCTTTTTAGAATTTTTGAAAAGAGGAATGAACCACGCGTTCAATATGGGGTGTGGAAACAAATTCAGTTAGAAAAAGTTCGTCCGAAGAATTATCTTCACATTCCAAAATCTCAACAGATATTTTTAGCCATCCAGGCGTAAAGTCGACGCATGAGTATACTGAATATCGAGTAACAGAAAAGAATAAACAAAAAACAAAAATCATCGTTAAACACGACTATATAAAATTCAAATAAATTATGTTCGATTCCTTCTAATATTGGGAAAAGCAAGGTCGCAGGAAATATTAGATATAGAAATCTATATAGAACTTCTCCAATTATGCTATGTCGATATGCATTGCAAAACCGAATATATAAACTTTGTTGATCTGTTGTTATGGATTCATTTATTACTCTTTTCCGATATTTGTATGGATTAATCCACGATGGTATTAATAATGCGAGCAATATAATCGGTATTAAAAACAGACTGACATAAACGGATATGATGAATAAGGCGGGATATCGAGTATAGTTGATTAATCTGATAAATCCCCATGTCTTGTTGAAATACAAAATGCATAAGAATGTGACAGGCGGCAGGTACAGAATATAATTATTAACAAACAGATTCCAAAACGATTTTTGAAATGGCGATTTTGCTGCAATATGATTGAATATCGCAATTATTATGGAGTATATGGCATAAAGAGTGCAAAATCCTATCAGTATTTTATAATCTTGTATTCTGTTTATTGGAATATCATTGTAGATACCAAACAGGTCATTTGCTAATGTTTTTAAAAAACGATAGAAAAGCAAATAAAAAATCAGAATATTCAAATATCCCAATGCGATATAAACTTTAATAGACTGCTTTGGCGTTTCGTCGGTTTGAACAGGTTTATCTGTCATGATTCGTTACAAGTCGGCGGGAGAATTTCTAATCGTTTCAGTTTGTGGGTCAAAATTGCCGTCAAAGGCGCTCGAGGGCGGGCGCCATCCATGAAGGTTTTCGGCTTCGTCGTTTGGGTATGCACGCTTCAAACAAAGCGTAACTACGTTCGCTTTGCTCACGCCCGGGGGCTTACGCACCCCGGCTCGCCTATGCTTTCA
>JAZQDP010000333.1:0-2030 GCA_045546875.1 Thermoguttaceae bacterium
GGTTCGCCCCAGCTACGTGCTTTCCGGCGCGGCGATGAACGTCGTTTCCAACAAGTCGGAGTTGAATCATTTTCTCACGTTGGCAGCGAACGTATCGCAAAAGCACCCGGTTGTGGTTTCGGAATTTATTGTCGACGCTAAAGAGATAGAATTCGACGCCGTCGCTCAGCGGGGTGAAATTGTCGCCTACGCCATTTCCGAACACGTCGAATTTGCCGGCGTCCATTCCGGGGACGCGACAATCGTCTTCCCGCCGCAAAAACTGTACGTTGAAACGATTCGACGAATCAAGAAGATCGCTCGAAAAGTCGCCCAGGCTCTGGATATTTCCGGTCCGTTTAACATGCAGCTTTTGGCGCGTGACAACGACATCAAAGTGATCGAATGCAACCTCCGCGCCAGCCGATCGTTCCCGTTCGTGTCCAAGGTGCTGAAAATCGACCTCATCGAACTGGCGACAAAAGTCATCCTCGGCATTCCCGTCGAAAAGCCGAATCGAAGCGCGTTTGACCTTGACTACGTCGGGATTAAAGCGCCGCAGTTCAGCTTCTCCCGCTTGGCGAAAGCCGACCCGGTTTTGGGCGTCGAGATGGCGTCAACCGGGGAAGTCGGCTGTCTGGGCGAAGATTTCTACGAAGCGATTTTGAAGTCCATGCTGGCAACCGGATACCGCATCCCGACGCAGAAAAAGATTCTGCTTTCTTCCGGACCGTCAAAGGCGAAAGCGGAACTGCTTCCGATTTGTCGTCAGCTGATTAAAAACGGATTTACGCTCTACGGCACGCGAGGCACGACGGCGTATTTGCTGGAACACAGAGTCCCTGCCATCGCTGTTGGCTGGCCAGACGAACTAACCCGCCGTGCAGACGCCGCGCCCAATCCGGAATCCTCCATGCTTATCAACGCTTTGGATTTGATTCGCAATGGAGAAGTCGACCTGGTTGTCAACATTCCCAAAAACCTGTCGTCAACTGAATTGAGCGCCGACTACGACATTCGCCGCGCGGCGATTGATTACAACATCCCGCTGCTGACGAACGTTCGGCTCTCAATAGCGTTTTTACAAGCCGTCTGCCGACGCCTCGCCGACGCGCCGATTCAGATTAAGTCCTGGAAGGAGTATTGAGGCAATAGGCAGTAGGCAGTAGGCAATAGTTAGCATGCGTTTCACCCAAACTGACGATACGATTGTTGCGATTTCGTCGCCCTTGACGGGAGCGGCGCTGGGGATTGTACGTCTGTCGGGAGCGCAGACGATTGATATTCTTTCCGCCTGTTTTGGTTTGTCGCTTGACAAGCCCGCCCGGGCGACCCGATTGGAATTGCCGCTGACGCTGGACGCTGACGTAGCGCCGCTTCCGGCAAGCGTCTATCTTTGGCAAGAGGGACATTCGTATACCGGGGAACTGAGCGCGGAAATTCATACTATCGGTTCTTTGCCGCTGTTGAACAGGATTGTCGATCGGCTAATCGAATCTGGGGCGAGGGCGGCGCAGGGCGGCGAGTTTACCTTTCGCGCGTTCCTCTCCGGTTCTCTCGACTTGACGCAGGCGGAAGCGGTTTTAGGGTTGATTGAGGCGTCCGACGAAACCGCGTTCAAAACCGCCGCCCGACAGCTGGCTGGCGGGTTTTCTTCTAAATTGAAGTCCGTTAGAAACGAACTGCTCGACGTTCTGGTTTATCTGGAAGCCGGGTTCGATTACGCGGAAGAAGACCTGTCGTACCTGACGACCGAGCAGCTTCAAAGCGCGATTTCCTCCGCTCTGGACAAGGTTCAGGACGTCCGCCGTCGATTGCAAAAAGACGTCTCTGCGGTCGTTTCCAATCGGGTTGTTTTGTACGGCGAACCGAACGCGGGCAAAAGCAGTCTGCTCAACGCGCTGGCTGAACGTCAGGCGGCGATCGTGTCGAATACGCCCGGATCGACGCGGGACTATGTAACAGCACAAGTCGTCTGGGACGGCGTCCCGCTGGAAATCGTCGATACCGCAGGGCGGCGAGGCGCCGCTCCCAGTTCGCACTACCGTGCG
>JAZQDP010000334.1:0-7051 GCA_045546875.1 Thermoguttaceae bacterium
CAAATCTAATAAATGATAAATGAGAATACCGAACACAACAATAGGTAAAAGACATGTATATAGCGTCATAAACCGTTCCCAAACAGATTGTCTGTTATGGTTTGTATCCGTTTTACATTCCGTTATTGAATTGTTATCTTCTTTTTCCATGATTAATTAAAAGATAATACGGGACATCTTCAGACGTCTATTGTTAATACGTTGGTTATTGGTCGCATACTCACGGGTTAACACCCGCGGCTCGCCGGGGTGTTTTTCAGGAGTTGCGGGAAAGCCGCATGAGGAACTGTTCCAGCAGGAGTCTGGCGTCGAGTCGGCTGTCGCCTTTGAGGGCGAAGTCGAGTTCCGTCATCCAGTCCAGCAGTTGAGACGCGCGGTGAATTCCCAGGCGTTCAATTTGATTTTGCGATTTTTTGAGAAAGTACGGTTTGTCGATTCCGATTTGACGCAGCGCTTCGTTAATGGAAATGTTGCGTCCGTTGGCGCGGGCGTCTAAAAAAACCCGGTTTGCCATTGCCATACGCCGTAAATTAGAAGCCAATTGAGCTAAAATTACTATAGGAACTTCTCCAGCGGCAAGAAGAGAATCCAATTTATTGAGCGCGTCGTCAGTCATACCAGCTAAAGCATTGTCGAGCATATCCCATGCCGTTTGAGAACGCCACGACCCTGCCAGTTTATCAACCATTTCGATGGTAATTGGCTTTCCATTTGCATAGGTAGAAATTTTGATAAGCTCTTGATCTAAAGCGCCCATCGAATCGCCAATTTTTTCTACTAAATATTCCGCAGCATCGCGTAAAAGATTAGCGTTATATAATTTTGACCTTTCAACAAGCCAGCCAGCCAATTGTTCGGTCTTCATCGCCTCGCAGTTGATTAAAAGTCCTTTTTCGGCAATCATTTTGTAAATGCGAGTGTTTGCTGGAAAAGATACTGCTTCCATTACCAGCGTACCAGACGCCTCTTGACTGGCAATCAACTCCTCCAACTTTAGTCTGTTACGTTCGATAAAATCATTGGCTTGCTCAACGATAACCAGCCGAAATTGAGAACCAAACATCGACATTGTTGTCAATTCCTGCTTGACAACGCTATACTCTACAGAAGCCGGAAAAACAGTAATCCCAGATTCATCAACGCTCAAACCAGAACTAAATAACTGTTTAAGCGTCTGAATTGATTCAAATCTTAAAAATGGCTCTACACCAAAAACTACAATTACAGGGGGCGGCGCTTCGACATTAATATGCTTGTCGGGCTGCTTAATAAACGCCATGGCGGAAACGCCTTTAGACGTCGTTTTTCCGGCAGAATCGGAGGTCTTCTTAGCCATAAAATAAAGGGAATGTAAATAATCAACGGATATATTGATCCATAAGGGTATTTTTAACCCAAAATATAATCTCATTATAATTAGAACGAATTCTTTTACAACCCGGGATATCCCATCTATTGACAAACATCTAATAGAAAGATAAAATAAGAGCAAAATGGACGATATAAGCATAATAGCGGGGTTTCCCTGGCAATTGCCATCATGTAACCTCATAATATACAATTAAAACAATTATTATAATAGATACAGTAATGTTAAATCCTTCCAACGACCAACAACTTAAAATCGGTCTTTTTGGCGGCAGTTTTGATCCAATCCATTTGGGGCATGTTGAAATAGTCCAAATGGTAATGAAAAAGATACAGTTAGATTATTTAATTGTCATGCCAGCCGGAAAAGCTCCACATAAACACGGTTCATTTTTTTCAGATGAATTACGTCTGGAAATGACAAAAGCGGCAATGAATGACCTGAATAACGATAAAATCATTGTATCAGATTGGGAAACTAATCAAGCAAAAATCAACGGGAAAACCTCGTTTACCGTTGATACGATGAGATATCTGCAAAAAAAATATCCCCACGCCCTACTCTATTTGATTGTCGGCGCGGATATGTTCAACACATTTTCAACCTGGAAAGACCCTGATGTTATCGCCTCTAATATGAAATTGGTTTTAATCAATCGCATTGATACAAGCCATGCCAATTCAAACAATAAAATCATTGAAACAATCTACAAACCAGATATTGTTATTTCTCACGCTCCAATGCCTATCAGTTCAACAGAAATACGACAACGTCTTTCAACCGGCAAATCCGTTACAGAATTTGTGCCAGCCAGCGCTCTGCAAGTTCTGAGTAATTACGCGCCTCCACGCCGTTGAATGCTCTGGCGCCCATCCCTGCCAAACCGATACCAGGACAAGACAGTTCAGCTACATTTCATCTCCAAACTTCCATCCTTCAAAACTAATTAACAATATATTCAGTCTATATTTACTTGCCAGGTTTATTTATTTTCTAAAATAGGAATTTTCTTAATTTTTTTGAAAAGAAACGATTGTTTTTCAGAGTGGAGTATTGCAAAAAGCCCTCATAGCGCTATATTATATATAGTGAAGTGAAAGAATGCAAACTTTATTGATTGCTTTTTCTTACGCATTTTTGATCTTAACTCTGTTAAAACATTAAATCACTCAAGATTTCCAATGAAACATTTCCATACTATCGTTTTTTCATTGAGTTTACTTTTAAGCGCTGCTTTAGCATTCGCAACTTTAGCCGGAAATGGATTTGCTCAGGAAGCCGCCGCAGCTCCAGAAGCGCCCTCTCAGGTCAACACAAGCGAGGCAGCGCCAGCGGAACAGCCCCCACAACAACCGCCGCAATCAGAAACCAATCCCAGCGACCAAACATTAGTCGTTGAGCAAAACGAGATTGATAAGCCCAACGAGCCATCTGCTTCTCCAATTCAAAATACAGAAACAAACCAACCAGAAGCAGTCAAACCAGCTCCAGCTAAGCCAATCGAGACACACCAACGAGAATCGGCGGATGTTTCATTTCGGCTTTCTGCAAAAGACAAGGCTGAAATTGATGCAATGGCGAAGGAATACGTCGATTTGATGGTTGAAAAAATTCGACTTTCAGCACGACAGGAATACTACCAAAATGAAATCGACCTTGTCAAACAAGCAGCAGACAGCGCATCAGCAATGAATCTTTTCCTGTCCGATTTCGGAAGTTTTGGTCGTTCTCGACGAGCGGCAGCAAAAAATATTGCCATTGCTTTACAAGATGAAATTCATCCCTTGGCAGAAGCAATGGACGCCAATTCAAAACGCATGAAAACGCGAGTTGAACAACTCTATGCGGGATGGAAAGAAATCCATCAAGTCAGACGAGAAAACGAGCAGATGCGATATGAATTAGAAACAGGAGCAAAAATTGTTTCTCAGTTGGCATCGTTGCTAAGTATGGATAAACGCTGGTTTTGGTTATCCGGTTTAATCGCCTTTACGATACTTTTTGCAGCCGTTTTGTTAGACAAACGCCGCGAGCTACGTCGTTGGCTTAATGGAGGACGCGCCCGTAAAATGCGGCTTTCAAAAGTTCTCTTTGGTTTTATTATCTTTTTAGCTATTGGAACTTTTGTAACATTCCTGTTTGGAAATCAGATTTATCGCGCGGCGCTGGACATGTCCGTTGCGGGTACAGCCCCTAAAACCGAATTTAAACAGCAAATCGCGCAACTTAAAAAAGACATTGAAAAACTTCAAAACATTGCCGACGAACAGACTGTTGAACTTCGTAACGCTCGGAAATCGCTGGAAAAGCCATTTAAAACATCAATTCCGTCAGACAAAGAACAACAGTTGGGCGATAATCTCTATAAAGAAATTACCTCCTACAGAACAGCGGTTATAAACAACGCCATTGCCGTCAAACAAGCCGAGGCGTTAATCAAGGCATTTAACGAAGACTGGGAAATAATGAAAAGCGTTTACCAAGACAACCAAAAATTCGGTCTTCAAGCCGCGCGCTTTTTGAGGCTTAAACACCTCTTGCGAACCTCCATGGGAATCGTCTTATTGGCTTTATTGCTCTGGGGATTGTTTGCCTATTTCAACGGCGTTATAAAACAACGGGCAATATATCGCAACACATGCCCAATGTGCCTAACTCAAGGAGAGGTGCGCGTATTACATACGCCTGAAGAATACGCCGAGGCAAGCCGAAAATATCAATTTGATCCGTCTATAGTTCCTCGTCCTACAGAAAACGAAGCTCCGGTTATTTGCACGCACGAATTGACCGAGAAACCAAAACGATACTGTAACTTTACCTATAGTTCGCAATATCAAAGCCTTCCTAAACTGAGCATTCCCACTTTAGGCGTTCCTCAAGCAGGTAAAACGTTTTGGATGACTATGCTATACTGGCAGCTTAACAACGGCTATTCCAGCCAATCGAAAGATATGGTTATTGTACCAACAGCCATAACTAACGGGCTACAAACAGCGGTAGACGAACTGGTCAATAAGCGTCATCTTTTACCTGCAACGCAGCGAGATCGAATTCCTTACCCGATGATGTTCCAATATACAGACCACGACCCTCTTGGCAGAACAAAAGTTCTCACGTCTGTATTTGACTATTCCGGGGAAGTAACGACGGACGTAGCGGCGGAAGATTTTCGACGTCAACGCGCGCTGGCGTCTGACGCATTCCTGTTTTTCATCGACCCTACATACCCGTGGGAACCGCAGGCTGAAGCTTTAGAACGTTTTAATTCCGATTTGAGAACGCAAAAGCAAATTCAGCAATGGCGTTCGCTTCGATTGCCTATTGCACTGTGTTTAACAAAAATTGACTTGTTGCCAACCATTCCCAACTGGGCAGACGCGTGGAATAAAGCGGCTAAGTTTTATTCAGATATGGAACGGATTGATCCCACTGGCGAAGGGCTTTCCAAAACGATTATCGAGCAGCGCAGCGCCTTGGTAGACGAACTTCGTAAAGACATTTGGCCGGAATGGGACATGGATGCTCAAATTAAAAAACTTTTTGGCTGTAGACACATGTACTTTCCCATGACTGCTGTCGGTCTTGAAGGAAGCGGAGAAACCGACTTATCCGTTCGAACCCTGTCGCCATTCGGGTTGGCAGAACCCTTATATTGGGTCATGGAAATGAACGGCTTTCCAACGCTGTAATAATTCGGAATTCAGAATTAGAAATTCGGAATTAGCGCAAGCGCATTACCAACCTTTATTTTTAACCACTTTATTTAACTCATAATCATGTCTTGGCCTGCGCCTTCACAATTCAGTATAATGCTTCAGCGACCGCAGATTGCGTTTCGCGATATTCAGTTGCAACAATGCCAAATCGAACGGAATGCGATGAACCTCCCTCGACCGTGGGCTGGCGCTTTTGCAGTCGTTTATAAAGCAATCTACCCCAACAGAGCGTTACAAGCAATTCGAGTCTTTTCAACCGAATCGTCGCAACGTCGGGAAAGGTATATGCGCGTTTATGAATACCTCAAAGGAAGAAAGATAAAATGCCTGGTCAATTTTCAATATCTCGACGACAGCATTCGTTGTACAGACGGTCGATGGTATCCTTTGATTTTAATGGACTGGGTTGAGGGCGACACGCTTTTTAAATGGGTTAATCAAAAATGCGCTCAACGTAACGGAGCCGCTCTTTCAGCCGCTGCAGACTGCTGGTTATCGCTTACTCGTGAACTTACGGAAGCCCAGGTTACTCATGGCGATTTACAGCACAACAACATTATCGTTACGCCAGAAGGTCGCCTAAAACTGGTAGACTACGACTGCATGTCCGTGCCCGGTTTATTTGGACAACGCAATCTGGAAATTGGCGTTCAACCATATCAACACCCTAAAAGAAATCAGAATACTCTTTTATCGCCAGAGCTTGATCGTTATTCGACCATTGTAATTTATTTGGCGCTTAAAGCGTTATCGTTAAATCCCGCTATGTGGGATACTGCTGTGCTGCAAACAGGAAACGACAAAATTCTTTTTAGAGTTGAAGATTTTCAAAATCCTCAACAAAGCGCTACGGTTCAAACCTTGCTAAAGTTTCCCAACGACACGGTTCGCATGCTCACATCCGAATTATTTTATCGGTATGCGCCAGGTCCGTTGGAAGCAGTTCCAACACTGTGGGAACTTGTTAATCCTTATAAGGAGATCGAAGCTCTGCTCAAAGCAGGAAATGCGGAAAAAGCCGTTGAAGCGCTCAACCAACGAGGTCGTTTTCTTGACGCCCCGGACTATCTCAAGCCGGCAATTCAAAAGGCGTATGAAGACGTCTGCGCACAAAAAGCGGCTGAAACCTGGGGAACAATTCCTCATGTGATTAATGAAACTATTGACAGACGCCTCGTTAAAACAGGCGATACGATTATGAGCAGAGCGCAATCGGGCGTTCCCCCCTTGCCGCCTGCGGATATGAAACGGTACTACGACGCCAAAAAAAGAGTTCAACTGTTAGACAGATTGGCGCAATCTGTTCAAAACTCTTCTACCAGAGAAACGATGTGTTATTCTGGAGAAAGAACGATTGTTCAAATAGCTAATCAGCTGCCCCCGCAATATGTTTATTCACTTCGTTCGCGCGTTGATACGGCAAAAGTTCGAGTACTAAATCTTGACCATCTTATCAGTACTGTCCGCAAGTCTCCTGACGACGAAGTTGCTATTCATAAAGCCTATAAAATGGTTAAAAAGGTGCAATGCGAAACGATTATTCCACCTGAATTTCGTCCTCGCGTTGAATTGGCAGAATCTCGCTATAAATATGTTAAAAAGATTCTTGCCATACCGGAAAACCTGCCTTTAAATGAATTAGACGCTGCAATTTTGGAATCATGGAACGGACGCGTTCTTAATGGTTGTAAACAGGTTGCTCAATGGGAAGCTCGATATAACGATGCCGTTGCCAGACGGAACCTGTTTCACAATCTGCAGGAAGCAATCGGAAACGACGATCGCGAAACCGTTGTAAAACTGATTAACAATCCGCTTATGAAAAATTATCCCCTGCCAACGCAGTGGACAATGTACATTGATAAATCCAAGGATCTTATAGAAAAAGTCGGTCCATTGGAAGATGCATTAAAAAACAACGATCCTGCTCCGTTTATTGAAGTCTTTGACGCTCGAATATTTCGGG
>JAZQDP010000335.1:0-5529 GCA_045546875.1 Thermoguttaceae bacterium
AATTTTTCTTAACACTTCGTTAAAAAATTTCCTCACTTCGTCCGCTTCCAAATTCAGCGAAGCGACACCGACCGACGGGAATTTTAATTAGCCCCGTTTATAATCAACTTTACACTTGTTTTTAGTCCAAAAAACGATCAATTACCAAAATTTATAGATAATCCCATGATTAGAATCATTATACATATTCCTTTAGAATCTGCAATAGCCATTGGGACTAAGAAATCACTAAAACCGTTTTTTATATTCATAATATTGTAGAAATATAATTCCCTTAACAGATTGAGTTAAAACGTCCATTATGAACGCATTCCTGAAAATCCCGACCCGTTGGAAATACGCGATCGCTTTGCTGACGATTGTTCTCTGCGAAGCCGCCGCGTTCTATTTGCTTTACGACGGCTACGAAAACGTCCGGGAGAATATAATTCGAGAGTATCAAGCCGACCCGTTTCCATGGTTTCTTCCATCGTGGTTCGTTTGCGTCCTTGACGGGCTTATCGCCTCCGTCTGGATTTTTACAGGCTATCGTTTACTGTCAATCCATTTATCAAAGAAGTCGGACGCGCCCGCGACGCCCATTCAAATCGGGGAACTCCTGCCGTGCATTCCCTACGCAATCTTTGCGGCAATCCTGGCGATTGCATTTGTATTGTCTCTTTTCGATTTAATCGTTCGCTTTCCAGCTGTACTAATAACGCTGATAACTTTTCTCGTCTTTAACGGGATTACGCTGCTTGTCTGTTCCTGTCTGAGCGTTTATTACGCAGTATTGATTGTATACTATTTTCTACGCCGGACGCCCTCGAATCTGCTTTGCATGAACAACGTTTACGCCGTTTTCGTTGGAATGATGATGGCTCTGCGCGGTCTGCATTTTTACATCGACCTGACGCATATCTGTTTATATTACTGAAGAATGGCGCGTTTGTTAAACAATCGACAAAAAATCGAACTCAGATAGTCTTCCTCAAGAAAACATGCTGGACGTGAATTTAGACGTTCAGAATTATATGCAATAGCCGATTTCTCTATCACTTTAAGATAACAAACAAGAGAAGCTCATCGAAAAATGGGCTTCTCTTGTGCATAAAATCCATGTCTGCAATATTTGTTTATCGCATACAAATATCAAATTTTTAACCGAGACAAATTACTCAACTGTGCGATAATTGTCCCAAATTTCGTCTAAATGCTGCAACGCAGCTTTAATCGGCGCAAGAACCTTGTATCGATTTTGATCTTCAGTTTCTCCGGGAATAACGGTTACGAGTCCTTTTTTAATCAGCTTGTCAAGCGCGTCTTTTTCTTCAAAGTCGACGTCGAAATTGAATGCCGATTTTAATTCCGCTTCAATTAAATCGTCCATTTCATGCATCGTGAGAAGTTGATCTCGATGAACATAAAGCATATAGTACGATAACAATGCCTCTTTTACTTCTTGCGTTTCCGCCTGGTCAAGCAAAGAACTGACTGCCGCTACATTGTTTGAAAGATTTTTATGGTACAGGCTTTCGGAAAACTGTTTCATACACTTGGTTTTGGAATTGAAAAAACCAAATATACTTTTGATCAATGCAACGATTATACCAAACAGAAGGATAATAAATACTACTGTATTGAATACGGCTGCAAATACGAATTTGACAGCGCTTGTTAAAAGCCCCCCTAAAAAGGTGCTTCCAATTTTAAATTTGTCAAAGAACGGCAAATTCAGCGTAACTTCTGGCGCAACAATTTTCAGGTGTTCAATTGGAACGTCGCGAAATTGTTTAGCTATAATATTTCCAGATTGTTCTTCAGGAATGAGCAGCGGTTTTTCTTTTTTGCTTTCCATTTCCTGAATTTCTTCTTTTGACGGATTTGTTTTATATTCCGCCAAGACAAAAATTCGGCAAAACTGTATTGTTCTTCGATTCCTTTTGAAAATCCAGAGCAGTTTGTCGGTTACTTCAACTTCTCTAATTCCACGATAATAGACATGGAATTGTTTAAATTTTTCGGTATCGATTTGAACCGACAAACCGCCAAACGGCTGCAAACGCAAGCATTTATTGAAGTTCTCATTACTCATGAGCAGATAATTGCTTTTTTCAAGCAAATAACTGATACCGTCCATAAGCTCTTTGCGTTTGACAGCTTTTTCTTCTTCCGAGAACTCAACCTCGTAAACGGTTTCCTGATCCGGGTTAAACGGGGCAAAGGCGTCTTTAAGTTTTAGAAAATCCTTATGATAATCCAAATGATAATGCTCTTCGAACATCTCTCCCAAAACGCCGATTTCCTTTTTTTCCTCATCGGATAAAGAGGAGCGTTTAAGGATTTCATTTACCAGTAAGGAGTACCGAATCGGAATGAAATGTTCGCGTTCTTTTACGAAATCCAAGTCGAGATTGGCAATATCGACATTTTTGTAAAGCCATGCCATCAATTTCTCGACTTGGGAATTGTACCATGATGCTATTGACATTATTCAGTTACGTGATTATAAGGTAAAAAATGTAAAAAACACACGGATTTATGTCTAACAAATGAGCGAAAATTACCGCAAGCAAAAGATCGCTGCCGTTGCAATCACGCCAATGCCAGCGCCGACGACGATCCAAACCCACGCGGGAATTGAAATAGCTCTTCCGGAAATGCTTTTCTGAACTCCCTGAATGGCTTCGATAACTTCGTTCATATTCTTATAACGATCTTCCGGTCTTTTTGCTAGCATTTTTTGAAAAACTTTGTCCAATTCTGGAGGAATTCCCGGTTTAACTCGAGAAAGAACAGGGATCGGCGCCTTGCGATGAGCCATGATCTTTTCTGCCAGGGAATTTTTGATGTTGTATACCGGCTGACCGGTAAGGAGCCAATACATTGTGCAGCCCAAGGAATAAACGTCGCATCGTGCGTCCACTCCAGAAGCATTCGTCGCCTGTTCGGGAGCCATATAATCAGCTGCGCCAAGCATCTGACCGTCTTGAGTAAGCTGTTCGTCAAAGTCTCCGTCCAGTAAAAGATTGTTTTCTGCTTTAGCGGTAAGCAGTCCACTGACTTTGACAACGTTGTTCTCATCTAAAAATAAGACGTCAGGACGAATATTGCGGTGATAAATGCCTTTATAATGCAAATATTCCAGCCCCTTTGCCGCTTGACATACAAAATCCAATGCCAAGTCTACAGAAGGTAAACCATTTTGACGGCAGTATGTTTCGAGACTGGTCAGCGTTTCACATGGGATAACGTAATACAACGGATCGCCTTGTGCATCGGAGTCGGAAGCGCAAACGATATTTTCGTGATTGAGTTGAGAAGAAAGCTGAATCTCACGAAGGAATCGCTTGGAAATTTGAGAGTTTTGCGCCAAACGTTGAGGCAATATTTTGATCAGACATTTTTTGTCTGTGATCGTGTGAATTGCCTGCCACATTGAACCAGCAGCAGATTTTTCCTGCAATTTTACCAACTTATAAGGACCGATTTTATATCCCGGTTCCAGATTAAGTTCCTGAACAGAACCGCTCTTCTTAAACAACTTTTGATCATAAGCGTCTTTACGGACAGGATTTAAGAGCGTGTCTGAGATAATTTTCAGCTCATTGAGCAGCGTTTGAGCTTCTGCTCCGTGGTCGCCAAGAATTTCTTTTTGAAGGCGGAGACGGCGTTGCTTGCACGCAGCGTCAATTTCTTCTGGTGTGGAGGGAGGGACAAGTCCTAAAAATTTATAATAGTTGACTGGTCGTTGATTCAATGGGATTTCCAGCCACTCTAAATAGGGATCAAAATCGCTCATTTTAATTGAAATGTAAAATTGGTAAAACTAATAGTTTAATCGACATTATATATAATATTTTACATTGAACTTCAAAAAAAGTGGATGGAAATCAGGGAAAATTTTTAAAATAATAAAAAAAACATACGAAATTTAATGGTTACGTATTGATTATTTTAAAAAGATGGCTATACTAAACATAAGTATTATTAGATAATGTAGTTTACTGTGTGCAACCATTATGAAATTTGTATTAATCGATCAAATTACCGAAGTTGTTCCCGGTGAAAGTATTAAAGGAGTCAAAAACCTTTCGCTTTCCGAGGAATACCTTCACGATCATTTTCCTGGTTTTCCTGTTATGCCAGGCGTTTTAATGCTCGAAGCCATGATTCAACTATCAGCGTGGCTCATTCGCGTAACGGATGACTTTGCCCATCCTGTTATTACGTTAAAAGAGGCAAGAAACGTTAAATACGGTCATTTTGTTCAACCGGGGCAAAAACTGGAACTTGACGCTAAAATTCTCAAACGAGAAGGTAATTTGACAAAACTGGCAATTCAGGGGAGTTTGAACGGGGAATCAATCATTTCGGCTCGATTAACGTTGCAAAGCGAAGATTTGCCTCCATCCCCCGGCAACGCGTTCAAGCAAAAAGAAATTATTGCCGAATATAAAAAAATGTATGGGTTGCTAACTCAAAATACTTTAAATTAGCATTTTTTTTGCCGATATTATCATTAGTGTAGTATTGGTTTTTTATAACATATTGATGTATTCATATATATTTATGTCTAAATCAATATTGTGTAACCGTTAGATTGGAGAATTGTAATGCCCTCTGATGAAGAAATTTTCAAGACCATTCAGGAAACTTTAGTCGAAGCGCTTGGCTTAGACGAAGATGAAGTTACGCCAGAAGCAACTTTGGTTGCTGACCTTGGAGCGGAGTCTATTGACTTCCTTGACATTGTTTTCCGGTTGGAAAAAGCGTTTGATATTAAGATTCCGCGTGATGAACTCTTCCCGCAGGACATTCTGACAAGCGCCGATTATGTTGTAGACGGTAAACTCAATGAAGCTGGTTTGGCTGCGCTTAAAGAACGTATGCCCTATGCTAACCTGGATAAATTTGCTGAAAATCCGAAGATTCAGGAATTCGGCAACATCCTCACTGTTGGCGATTTGGCTCGCTTTATTGCATTCAAAGTCAATAACTAAAAAATATTTGTCGTGGTCGTCAGTGATTAAATGGTCTAATGTACGATTTTTATTAATCGAGGCGTTGATATTTTAATCACTGACGTCTAATTGTTATTTCCCAATACTAAATATCTTAATAAAATGCGTTGGTTTTGGCTAGATAAATTTGAAAAATTCCAATCTGGAGTTCAATCTCAGGCTATAAAGTGTATTACTTTGGCTGAAGATCACATGCATGATCATTTTCCATATTTCCCAGTAATGCCGCACTCGTTAGCTTTGGAAGGTATTGCTCAAACATCCGGATTGCTTGTTTGTGAATATTACAAGTATAAACAAAAGGTCGTTTTAGCTAAAATCAATAAAGCGGTATTTCATTGCCTTGCGCATCCGGGAGACACAATAGTATATAAAGCCGTTATTGAACGGATCGAAGAAACCGGCACAGTTTCTTCTGCAACAGCGTACATTCGCAAACCTGACGGACAGGAAGTTCTTTTTGCTGAAGTTGAGATGATGCATGGTATTTTGGACGACTCCTATTCAAGTCGGAGGCCAAGCGGTC
>JAZQDP010000336.1:0-3354 GCA_045546875.1 Thermoguttaceae bacterium
TTTATGTACTTACTTGGCTCTCTCTACCTGTTTATTTGTATTCTAACTGATTTGAAAATGAAAAAATAGATGGTCAGTAGAAAATTTTTTCTAAATTTTTAAAAAAAGTTTAAATTTTCAAAAATGTTTAAATTGGATAGATTTGAATCAAAAAAAAGAGAATTGAAAACAAAGACTGTTATCAATTCTCTGGATTGATTTGTGAATTTATATCGCGTCTTTTAACGCAAGTTATTTTCCCATGAGAAATTTATCGATGTCAGCGGCAGCGGCGCGACCGGCTCCCATGGCAAGAATAACAGTCGCGGCTCCGGTAACGATATCTCCACCCGCCCAGACGCGGTCTTTGGTCGTCTTGCCGGTTTCCTCGTTGGCGATAATATACCCACGTTTGTTGAGTTCCATGCCTGGCGTAGCTTTTGTCAAAACCGGATTGGCGCCTGCTCCGACAGCGACGATAACAGTGTCGCAGTCGCGGACGAATTCCGATCCTTCAACAGGAATTGGACGGCGACGTCCAGACGCGTCCGGTTCGCCCAGTTCCATTTTCTGGCATTTAACCTGGCAGACCATGCCTTTTTCGTTCCCAATGTATTCAACCGGGTTGGTTAAGAACGCGAACTCGACGCCTTCCTCTTTAGCGTGATGAACTTCTTCGCCTCGGGCGGGAAGTTCGTCCTGAGAACGACGATAGATGATTGTTACACTGTCAGCGCCCAGACGCAAAGCGGTTCTGGCAGCGTCCATCGCTACGTTGCCGCCGCCAACAACGCACACCTTGCCACCGCGGACGATAGGCGTATCGGATTCGGGGAATTTGTACGCTTTCATGAGGTTGGATCGGGTAAGATATTCGTTAGCGGAATAAATTCCACCCAAATCTTCGCCGGGCGTGCCCATGAAGGATGGCAGACCTGCTCCAACGCCGATATAAACAGCGTCAAAACCTTCTTCGTTTAACAGTTCGTCAACGGTAATTGTTTTACCAATGACTTCGTTGGTTTCGAGTTTCACTCCCAGTTTTTGGAGATAGCCAACTTCTGCTTCGACAATCGCTTTGGGAAGACGGAATTCTGGAATACCGTACATAAGAACGCCGCCTGGACGGTGAAACGCCTCAAAAATGGTAACGTCGTGTCCTTTGAGAATCAGAGAGCCGGCAACGCTCAATCCGCTGGGGCCTGAACCGACAACAGCAACTTTCTTACCCGTGGCGGGTTCTTTTTCGGGAATCGTTACCAGGTTGTTTTCGCGTTCGTAGTCTGCAACGAAACGTTCACATCGACCAATTGCGACCGGTTCGCCTTTAATTCCCAGAATACATTTAGATTCACACTGTTTTTCCTGCGGACAGACGCGACCGCAAACGGCGGGCAGGGCGTTGGTCTTTTTAATTGCCTGTGCAGCTTCGGCAAACTTGCCTTCTTTGGTCAGGGCTAAAAATGTGGGGATTTCAACCGCAACCGGGCAACCTGTTCGACACATTGGCTTTTTGCAATTAAGGCAACGAGACGCTTCTGCCATTGCCATTTCTGCGGTGTATCCCAGCGGGACTTCCTTAAAATTATGCGCGCGGACTTTGGGATCCTGTTCCGGCATAGGGGTTCTTGATGTTGGATTTGGCATAATGTATGTGAATTTGTTTAGCTTCTAGCTGTAACTATTAGCTTGATGAATTAAAATTTTAAGGGTAACTATTAAAAACAAGAGGCTGAACGGAAAAGCCGGCTTGGTAACTGACAGCTTTATCTCTTGCCTGTTTACTTATTGTCTATTGTTTCAATATATCTGTTGAGCGAACATTTTTCCTGTTCGCAGTAGATTTTTTGACGCTGCATGACTGAATCCCAGTCAATAAGGAATGCGTCAAACTCTGGACCGTCGACGCAGGTAAACTTGGTCTTGTCTCCCAGCTTAACTCTGCAGCCGCCACACATACCGGTACCGTCAATCATAATGGTATTGAGACTGGCAATGCATTTTAAGTTAGGATATTGTTCCGTAAACGGTTTTACAGTCAGAGTTGTAAATTTCATCATGATGGCTGGACCGATTGTGTAAACGCAACCGATTTCCGAGCCGCGCGTTTCGAGGATTTCTTTAACGGGCTGCGTAACAAGAGCTTTGCGTCCAAAAGAACCATCGTCAGTAACGACAATATGTTCATCCGATACGGAAGCGAGTTTATCTGTCCAGAAAAGCAATTCTTTATTGCGCGCTCCCTGCACCGTAATAACTTTAACGCCGCTTTCACGGAACGCTTTGGCAATTGGATAAATAGGAGCTGTTCCAACCCCGCCGGCTACCATAATAACGGTTCCGAAATTAGTGTCAATTTCGCTTGCCTGACCAAGCGGTCCAATCATGGCAAAAAGACTTTGACCGACTTCTAACGCGACAATCTTTCTGGATGTTACGCCAACTGCCATGATAACCATGGTAATCGTACCTTTTTCGCGGTCGAAATCGGCGATTGTCAGAGGGATTCGCTCGCCGTTTTCGTCCGGCATTACAATTAAAAATTGTCCAGCATTTGCCTTTTGGGCAAGACGCGGATTTTCAACGACCATTTCCCAAATGTTGGGGGCCAGCAGGGTTTTGCTGATAATTTTAAACATTGTTTTGAAGTGGGTTAGCAATGATGAAAAAATTCTCCCATACGCTTGCTGCGCTTCTATGAGAGTTTATTACCTTGTTATATCGGCAATTTCCAGTACAGGAAATAATTTTTTATTAAAAAATGAGTAAATATTGTTTCTGACGTTATTGCACATTAAACGACATTTACAATTTTACCTAATTGATATTATTGCTTGTAAATGAAAATTGTCAAGGGAGATATTAATTATATATTATATATTCTAAATTGTATGGGCGGGTTGAAAAACATAAAAATAAGTGTATAATAGGGCAACTTTAAAATAAGGAGAGTAATATTATGCCAAATAATCAGCTTGAAAAGCAATATGCCACTATGGACGGCAACGAGGCTTGCGCTTACGTTGCGTACGCATTTACAGAAGTTGCTGCAATTTACCCCATTACGCCATCGTCTCCGATGGCAGGCAAGACAGATGCATGGTCTGCCAAAGGTCGTAAAAACCTTTTGGGACAAACAGTCTCTCTGGTCGAGATGGAGTCCGAAGCCGGGGCGATCGGAGCGATTCACGGTTCCCTGGAAACTGGCGCTTTATCAACCAGTTTTACTTCGTCGCAAGGACTCTTGTTGATGATTCCGGTTATGCACCGAATTGCCGGCGAACGTCTTCCGGGCGTATTGCACGTTGCTTCTCGCACCGTCGGTACGCATGCGCTTTCGATTTTTGGCGATCATTCTGACGTTATGAATTGCCG
>JAZQDP010000337.1:0-15000 GCA_045546875.1 Thermoguttaceae bacterium
GTAGGCAATAGTTTTGAGCCGCTTGCGTTCTACTGCCTCTTGCCTCTTGTCTAATGCCTCTTTTATTCTTCCCAAATCCCAAATTTGTGAATTGTGGTTTGTCGGTATTCTTCTCCGGGGTACAGTTCGCAAGGCGGGAAATCCGGCTGATTTGGCGCGTCAGGGAAGTTTTGCGTTTCCAGACACAAACCAGCGTATTTATTGAACTTTACGCCGTTGCAGGACAGTGAGCCGTCGAGGAAGTTAGCCGTATAGAGCTGAACGCCGGGCTGAGTCGTTTTGACTGTCATGGTTCTGCCGGACTGCGGGTCGTAGACTTCTGCCGCTGGTCGAAGCAGACCCATTCTGCCGTCGAGAACGTAACAGTGATCGTATCCCCCGCCCTGCGCCTTTTCGACGTCTTTTCCAACCTGCCGATATTGTGTGAAGTCCATAACCGTGTTGTAAACCGGATTGAGCTTGCCAGTTGGAATGGCGTCGTCGGTAACGTCCAGATAATTGGAGGCGTGAATCCTCAAAAGGTGATTTCGCACTGAAAGCGGTTTGTCGTCTGAACCGCTGGAAATGCCGGACAGATTCCAGTAGGCGTGGTTTGTAAGGTTGAGCACCGTCGCCTTGTCCGTCGTGGCGAAGTAGTCCATTTTCAGCTCGTTGTCTTCGTTGACCGAGTAGATGACCTTTGCCGTCAGCGTGCCGGGATAGCCCTCTTCGCCGTCGGGAGAGACGTACGTCATTTCCACAGCGGAATCGTCTGAATCGATAAGAATTCGCGCTGTCCACAGCCGTTTGTCAAATCCGACGTTCCCGCCGTGAAGATGGTTCGCGCCGTTGTTGCAAGCCAGCTTGTACTCTTCCCCGTCGAGCTTGAAAAGCCCTTTGGCGATTCGGTTGGCGTATCTGCCCGGCGTTGAACCGAGGCACGGATGCCCCTTGAGGTAATTGTCAAATCCGTCGAGGCATAAAACCACGTTGTCTATTTTACCGTCTTTATCAGGTGCGTCAACGCCGATTAACGTCGCGCCGTAATTGATAACTCTCACAGATAAGTCATGTGAGTTGGTAAGAGTAAACATCTGAACTTCTTCCCCGGTGGGAAGTTTTCCGTAAATGGAGCAGGTAACGGACATGGGCTGGGTGTAGGGATTAGGGATTAGGGAATAGGAAATAGACAAACATTTAGACAATAGGCAGTAGCGAAAATGTCACTACTGCCTACTGCCTCTTGTCTGCTGTCTGAAAATCTTATTTGACTTTCTTGAGAACAATACGGCTGTCAGCCAGCGAGCAGCCCTGTCCTTCGGCGTGGACGATCAACGGGTTGATGTCCAGCTCGGCGATTTCCGGGTTTTCAGCAACCATGACGGAAAGACGAGTCAAAGCGTCTTCCAGAGCCGCCAGGTCGTGCTGACCCAGACCGCGGTAGTTGTTCATGAGCTTGTAAACCTTGGTGTTTTCCAGCATGGAGTGAATCCAGAACTTGCTCATCGGGGCGAGGCGGAACTGAACGTCTTTCATCAGTTCAGCGGTTGTGCCGCCCATGCCGAACATGACCAACGGACCGAACTTGGGATCGCGGTTGCAGCCGAGAATGACTTCGGTTCCCTTGGGAGCCATCTGTTCGATAAGAATCGAATCAATCTTGGCGCCGGGGACGTTCTTGGCGATGTTTTCGTAAATCTTGTTGTATCCGTCGCGCGCGGCGTCAGCTCCGGTGATGTTGAGCAGAACTCCGCCAGCGTCGAACTTGTGTTTGACGTCGTCCGACATGACTTTCATAACGACGGTAACGCCCCATTCGCCAACGGTGGCGGCGGCTTCGTCTGCGGATGTAACAACAGCGGACTTCAGCAGCGGCATGCCGTAGCAGGCAAACAGCGGACGAGCTTCCGCCTGGGTCAGGTAAACGGAATCCTTGTCGCCCAGCTTTTCCTTAATCAGTTCAGCGCACTTGGCGGTTTCAGCGCCGGAAATGGTCGGCGTGGAGTTGTCGGCGGACTGAGCAATGGTCTGAGTGAGGTTGTAGCCAGCAGCCAAAGCGCCGATGGCGTTTTCCGGGAATGCGTAGTTCGGGACGTTGCCAGCGCGAAGGTTGGCGGCTCCGACCTTGACGGATTCAGCGCCCATGAACGCGCAGACGACCGGTTTGCCCAACGTCTTGGCAACTTCAGGGATGATCTTGCCGATTTCGTCGGTGTCGGTCATGGACTGCGGGGTCAGAATGACCAAGCCCATGTCAACGTCGGGATCAGCCATGACGGTTGTAACAGCGTCGGCGTAACGATCGTGTTTGGCGTCGCCGAGGACGTCAACCGGGTTGCGAACGGACGCGGCTTCCGGAAGTTTTTCTCGCAGAGCGGCTTTGGTTTCTTCGGAAAGAGTGGCAAGGGTCAAGCCAACGCGTTCTGAGGCGTCGGTCGCCATAATTCCAGGACCTCCAGCGTTGGTGATGATTGCCAGACGGTTGCCCTGCGGCAGCGGCTGATTGCAGAACAAAGAGGCAAAGTCGAACAGTTGTTCAATGGAATCAACGCGGATGGCGCCGGACTGTTTGAGCAGAGCTTCGTAAACGGCGTCGTTTCCAGCCAAAGAACCGGTGTGAGAGGAAACGGCTTTGGCGCCAGCGGCGGAACGACCGGACTTAAGAATCAAAACCGGCTTGTGCTTTTCCCACAGGAGCTTGCGAACGGCTTTGGTGAATCCTTCGCCATCGCCAATCGCTTCCAGATACATTGCAACGACATTGGTTTTGTCGTCTTCAGCAAGGTAGTTGAGCAGGTCAACTTCGTTGACGTCAGCCTTGTTGCCGAAGGAGACGAACTTGGAGAATCCCATTTCTCTCTGAGCGGCGAAGTCCAAAACGGACGTGCACAGAGCGCCGGACTGGCTAACGAACGCCAGCGAGCCGGAACGCGGGGTCTGGTTGGCGAAAGACGCGTTGTAGCAAGCGTCCGATTCAGCATTGATAACGCCCAAGCAGTTGGGTCCAACCAACGCGATGTTAGCCGCCTTGACTTTCGCCTGGAACTGCTTTTCCAGTTCGACGCCTTCGCCTCCGATTTCCTTGAAACCGGCAGTAATGCAGACGAGCGCTTTGACGCCCTTTTCAATGCACTGATCGACAACGCCCAAAACGAACTTGGCTGCAACGGAAATAACAGCTAAATCAACTTCGCCGGGAACTTCCAGAACGGAGGTGTACGCCTTCAAGCCGCAGATTTCAGGGGCTTTCGGGTTAATTGGATAGATGTCGCCCTTGAACGTCGCCTTCAGGTTTTTGACGACGTCGTTACCGACGGAACCTTCTTTAGCCGAGGCGCCAATGACGGCAATGCTTTTTGGATAAAACAGGGTGTTAATGCGAGACAGGTCTGCCATAATCTAATTACCTCTAAAAAATGATACGCCCTCAACCTTTACCTCAATTTGACAAAATCGACAAATTGCCTAAACGGTCAAGAACAGGTCTATAAAAAATACGTCTGTAGCCGGATTATTTCACCGACATTAACTTTTGAATATAGGGAACTTCTAATAACTTGCTTTCAAGATTATAAATTTGATCGGAGTTGCCAGAAGTTACTTACATTATAATATTATAGACCTTTTTTTTCAATTGAAAAGTACCCGGGGAAAGAAAAAATTCAGACGATTCGATATTCCGAATCGTTAATTACCGTCAATAATCAATTTCATAACTATAAAACGTAATGTACAGAATAATATGTCATAAACGTTATTAAAAAACAAATATCTGTTACAATACGCGTATGAGCTAAAAAGTTTTAACTTTTTTATCAAAAAAAGATTTAATATCGTTGATAAATTCGAAATTGTGAGTATAATAGTGTATAAGGGTAAAATTAGATAAATTGTCTAAACTCCCAAAGTAAACAATTCATATCATCCATTATTTTATATATCTGAAAGGCTTTTGTAATGAAAGTTTCGCATGTTTCCTCGAGAGTTAATCTGTACGCTATCGTTTGGGCATTAATTAGCCTTTGTGGCGTTTTGACGCCAAGCGCTAACGCAGACATGCTTGTCTTTTGGGATTTTGACCAGAGCTATTATGACGGGACAAACTACGTTACAGACTCTGTATCGTCTCAGCGGCTCAATCTGGTGGATTCGTCAACTGTAAACGGCAAACTATCCGCCAGCGGCGGGTTTGCTCAGGGAACGGCGGCAAACAACGGGCTTGACATCGCCCTTCCAACCGGAACGGCGGATTATACGCTTTCCGCTTTTTTGTCAACCAGAATCAATGGCTCTGTCGGCATCATTTCTTGGGGAACAAACGCTAATTATCAGACCAACTCGTTCCGCACTTATAACGACGGTTTTAGAAGTTACTGGTGGGCGGCTGACGTAGACGCCAGAGGATACCCGGAGGTTTACAGCGGTTTGGAAAACTACACCGTCGCAACAGGGATCGGGACAGTTCATGAAATTTACCTGAACGGTCAGTTGCTTAATTCTCAGTCAACTCACGCCAGAAACGAAATCAACCAGAAGTTCACTGTTGGAAGCACCGTTGCTAACGAAAAACTCTATGGCACGATCGACAATGCGTCTGTTTATAACGACGCCATGGCGCATACCGATATTATCAACATTGCCGCTCACACCTACAACGGATTAACAAACTGGTGGAAATCTGGGGAAAGAATCGACCGCGTCGGCGGCGTTGAAAGACCAGGCTCCATTACTGGCGCTACGGTAATTACCGGAACCAACGGCGACGTTATGGTTTTTGACCGAGCGTTGGACGCAGGCGAAAAAGCCTATTATCAAGGTCAGCTGGCGTCTGGGCACGACTACGTTATCGACAACATGGCAGGCAGCGAATCGACCAAAACAACGTGGCTTCGCGCCTCGTCCGCTAATCTTTCTGAGGCGTCGCAAACCCCGTTGGGAATCTACGTCGGTGGGACGACTACGGCATCGACCCTTACCGCAACTGTCGATCAACTCAACGCGGTTAATCGAACGCTGGTTATGGGCGGCGGAACCTTGGCGATTGCCGCTGATGCGGACGCCGCTATAAACGCAAACCGCGTCGATTTTAATAGCGGTAGCATTGCTCTTTCCGGTTCTGGAAAAATCACCCTCAATTCTGATAAACAAGCAACTTTTAGAGCAATTGCTCTCAATGATACAAGCTCACTAGAAATAAAAACTGACAATAATGTTGCTGTTTTTGGCGGCGTTACCGGCGATGGCGCTTTGATTAAAACGGGTTCCGGAGATATGTATTTTCCTGCTTTGAGCCAAAACCATCGCGGCACGGTTGCCGTCAACGGCGGAACGCTAACGTTTGGTACTGATAACGTCTTTGGCTGGGCGGACAGGCTGCCATACAACTCGATGGTTTTCGATAACGCCACTGTAACTAACAACGCAGCAATATTCAACCCGTTGAATAACGCAACGTTTAAAAATGGCGCGAAGGTTTCTCCCACAAACGGTCAAGCGGTGTGGAAGGCGTTCATGCTTAGCGGGTATACCAATATTGAATTTTCCGGCAACGGTTCTGTTGCAGAAAATCCAGTTATTTTTGAGGTTGCCAGTACAGCGTCTGGAGATGCTTGGACGAACGCGACAATTAACCCGTATGGCAACACGTTTAACATTGCGGATATAACTAAATCGGACGCGCCAGACCTTATCGTAAACGCCGTTTTTTCCGATATTGGCGATACGAAAGGTCGCAAAATTGGTTCCTTTACCAAAGCTGGTGAGGGGACGATGAAGCTTTCCGCTGCTAACACGTACACCGGCGGAACAACGCTCCAGGCGGGCGAGATTGTCGCCGCTAACGAATCCGCATTGGGAAACGGCGCGATTGCAATCGAAGGCGGAACGCTGACTCTGGGCGAATTTTCTACAATGGCTCAAACTGTTACAACCAACGGCGCGCTGAACATTTCCGGCGGTCAGATCAACTTTGACTTTGTCAACGTGTGGGGCGCTCAGATTGACAAAATTAATTTAGGCGATGGCGCGCTGAACATTTCCGGCGGTACGTTCAACGTCAATTTTGTTGACGGAAACGAAGAAGACTGGTTTAACAACGCTGGCAACGGCTATGCGCTGATTACCTCTTCTGGGGCGTCGTTCGCTGGCGACCTGACAGATCATCTTGCCGGCGTCAGTTCCGCCTACGGCTGGAAGTTGATGAGTTCTGCTTCCGGTCTGTATTTATACGGAAAAATTGACGCTGATTTTTACAAGCTCGATTCCGCGACAATGACAGACGACGTTGTTACCGGCAATACCTACGGTTCCTATTTGGGAATTCAGTTTGACAATACGACGTCCACGTCTGCAACGGAAGCCGTCAATACCGGCTGGGTTATGATGTACGACATGGACGGCACGCTCAAAATTGGCGAAGGTTATACGCTTACCCAGCAAGGGCTTGTTACTGGAACGAAAGGACTGCTCAAGACCGGAGCGGGTACTCTGGTTATCGAACGTGAAAACGAATATCAGGGCGGAACCGCAATCGGAGAAGGAAAACTGGTTCTGACAGACAACGGTTCTCTTGGAACAGGCGCTTCTGTCGTAACCGCTGGAACGTTTGAGATAAATAATAACGAAGACCGCGAATTCACAACCACAATTTCCGGCTCTGGCGACGTTGTTAAAAGTGGAACGGGAACGCTAACTCTGTCTGCTCCGAACACGTTCTCCGGCGATATGGACATTATGGGAGGAACCGTTACGATGGCGTATAACGCTCTTGCCGGCGGCACAGATCAAACTGCAACCGTGTTAGGCGCTCCAATGGTCGAAGGGCGTAAAATCACGGTTCATTCCGGCGCGACGTTGTTAACGGCTAACGGGGCGCCAGGAATCGACGTCTTTGGCGGCGCGGAAGCTCACCCAAAATTTCGAATCGTTGCCGATGGGGGAACAATCGCAACTGCGACAGATAACTTAACTTCCTACGGCGATATTGAACTCAAAAACGGCGCCGTCTTTGAAGAGCGCGGCGGACACAGTACGTGGTTTACTATTTTCAATGGCGATATTTACGTTACCGAAGGCAATGCGACGATTCAGTCCACGTCTGCCGGGCGAGGCATTTCTTTACGAGGCTATCGCGATGGAACAAACGCCGGCGTTACTTTCGACGTTGCCAAAGATTCTACTCTAACCGTTTCAGCTCTGTTGAGAAACTGTAACAATAGAGGTGTTGCCAGTTCCTTTACCAAGACCGGCGAAGGAACGATGATCTTGTCAAACCGCAACAATGATTTTACCGGTAATATTATTGTCGATGAGGGAACGCTTAAAGCAACCTCGAACTGGACAGGCAGGAATGGTAATACCGTATTTGGTAAAAATGCCGCGAAAACCGTTACGGTTAACAAGGGCGCTGAGTTGGTTTTTGCTTCACAAGACGTTGTCGCTAACGCTAGTACAAGCTCTCCAATTCAGTTTATTGTCAACGGTGGAAAGATTTCCAATTCCGGAACGGTTTACAACAACTTGAGCTATACTGTCTTTACCGATGGGGCTGAACTTTACGCCTCGGACGGAAACAACCCTTGGAAGGCGTACAAACTTTCAATGACGGTTTCCGTTCTTCGCAATGCAGACGATTCCGCCGCAGACCCGGTAAGGTTTACGTCTGATCTGAGCAAGCCTAACGCGACGTTTTCGTTTGGACATGAAACAAGCCTATATGTGGAAGACGTTACCGCTTCGTCCTCAACAGAGTACGACGCCAAGTCTGACTTGATTATTTCTGCCGTTGTGACTAATCCTAATTCGGAAAGCAACAGAACGTTCTTCAAAGATGGTCGTGGAACTCTTGAATTTACTGCAGCCAATACGTTTGATGGAAACGTTGGAATTCGAGAAGGCGTTTTGAGACTGTCTGGAGACGGAACGCTTGGTAGCAGCGCCGTTAATATCATTGACGGCGCAACGTTGGAATTTGCCGTAGCGTCTGGCGAAAAACGGTTTGACAACACGGTTACTGGCAACGGTCAGATTCTCAAAACCGGCGAAGGCGCTTTGTATCTTTTCGGAACGGACGCCAATCCGATTACCGCTTCTTCCCTCTTGGTTGAAGGCGGTTCCTTGATGTTCAAAGGCGACTATGCCGGCGATTTAACCGTTGCGAACGGTTCGTTGTTCTCGCCGGGGAACTCCGTTGGAGATTTGAACGTTACCGGTAACGTCAATATTTCTAACGGAACCGCGCTGTTTGAATTCGGCTCCTATACTGGTCAAGATGAAAATCACGACGTGCTTACGATTCTCGGGGCAGACAATCTGTTTGCCGCTGGTAACAACATGATCTCTTTGCTCTTTGAAAACGCCGATGCGGCAAGCTGGGCGACAGAGGGAGCGGAATACAAACTGGTCTCTAACGGCGGATTTGAAGAAACCGACTATTCGTCTTGGCTGTCGAATTATACCGATCTGTTCGGATTAACCGGCAAGAGCGACGGTTTGTATCTGGTGGCACTATCGTCTCCAGACCCCGGTTCTGGCGTTCCGGAACCGTCAACCTGGGCGCTGCTGATTCTCGGCGCTGCTGGTTTGCTGTACTGGCGAAAACGCAAGTAGTTACGAGAGATTGAAAGGCGGTAATAGCGGGAGCGGAATTACGCATTCGCCGTTAGGCGAACGTTTATAAAAACTCACGCTCCAGTTAGCGTTGTTTTAATTTAGACGAGCCGCGGGTGTAAACCCGTGGGTATGAAACAGAGTGCGAGAGCGAAGCTCTCGCTTTTTCTTTTCGTTGCGCCACCCAAAACGCCCCCTCTATTTTTGCGCCCTGCCCTTCCCCCCTTGATTTTCTTGAAAAAAGTCGCACAATACGTAATATGAACTCTGAAAAATTGCCTAACGCTAATGATGTATCGCGCGACAAAGCCGTTTCCGACGGCTTTCTCTCCCGTGGATTCCTGTACGGAACGATTGCCGCTGTTTTTTATACAATTTCCGCGCTTTGCGTTCGTCAGCTTGTTGCGCTCGATAGCCCGTACGCAGCGCCGTTGTTTGTTCGCGAGTCCGTTGCGACGCTTTTCGCAGCGCCGATTGTAATCGTCGGCTTGCTGCGTCACACTATTCCCACTAACCAGTGGCGATATTGGGCGCTTCTGTTTGGCGTTTCCTGCCTAATGCAAGTATTGGGAAACATTACCTATATTTGGCTCTTTGACATGGCTGGAATTGCGGTGGCGTTGTCCTGCGTCTGGACAGGCGGTTTGTTTAGCGCCCAGACGTTTGACCTGATTTGCCTCAAAGAACGGTTTAATCTCAGAACTTTTGTCGGGTTGACAATTGTTTTAGCGGCGGTTTGCTGTATTGGAATCGGACTGGGGCAAAGCGAACACACGCTCGACTCATTAAGCCATTACGGAATCTGGGCGATTGCGATAATCATTCTCGGCGGTTTGCTGGTTGGAATTGTGAACTCCGCAACGATGACGTCCGTAAGAGTGGCGCATAAAAACAGCGTGCCGTTCTGGGTTCCGGTTCTGCTTGTGCCAGCCAGTGGAACCGTTGTGCTGGGAATCCTTAGCTTAATGGAACACGGTTCTGGAATCTTAACGGCTCTGACTTACCATCAGTTTGGCGTCGCGTTCCTGGCGGGGGTGGCAAATTTAATAGCGTTTGCGGCTTTGGTAAAGGGCTTGGGAACGACGTCGCTGTCGTATATGAACCTGCTCAACGCCTCGCAGGTTGCCATGGGCGCGCTGGCGGGAATATTCTGGTTTATGGAACCGTCTAACGGGTTTATTACCGCTGGAATCGTTCTGACCATCGTTGCCATTCTGACCGCAAAATAGAAACGGCTCTTAAAAGGCAGTGTGAACAGATGTCCACATGTTGTTGTCGGTTCCCTTAAGCAATTTGCAGAACGACAAAAAAGAAGAATGCCAGTTCGAAGAACGTTATTAACGTGGCGCGACAGTAATATTTGTTTGCTGTTGCGTAGGCTTCTCGATAGATGCAGCTGTCAGATCCGGAAAGGTAAATTTGCCCGATTGCAAATCTCGTTATTGCGGCAAAGATTAATGCAAAAACTACCGACCATTTACAAATCTGAATTGGCGTAACAAAACAGTAATACAGGTCAATTAACGCAGCGAAAGAGTTGTTGGTTACAATGCACAGAACCGTCATCGCAATTGGGACAATAGCCAAAAACAGCGCAATTCGTCCAAAGTAAATTGGCAATCTCCAGAATCTCGACTTTTGCGGCAGTTGTTGTTCCATAATAAAGGAAGAATCGGGATAATGACAAACAGAGGTTCCGTCAATGAAAACGAAACCTCTGTAGAATCTTGTAATTGCTAAACCGCAAGAGCTTGCGTTATAGCTTTGAAGTTACAAGCCCTGATCATTTAGCGCCTAACTTCCAGTTGACGTACTGAGTTACGGTAAGACCGTTATTTTTGGCATACGTTCCAACGGAAACAGAGGGATCTTTAACGAACTCTTGATCGACCAGGCAGTTTAGCTTGAAGTAAGCGTTGATCTTGCCGTCGATGATCTTGTTGAGGATGCTTTCCGGCTTGCCAGCGTTTTTCGGATCGTTTGCCATGGCGGCGAGTTGAATTTCACGTTCTTTGGCAATGACTTCTTCCGGAATCTGATCGCGGTTGAGGTATTCTGGATGCATAGCGGCGGCGTGCATGCAGACGTCTTTAGCAGCTTCGTCGTTTTTGCCTTCGGTGGCGATGATAACGCCGACCTTGCGGTTGTGATGAACGTAAGCCGCGCCGTTGCCTTCAAGGCGGGTGAATCGGTTGAGACGGAAGACTTCGCGAATACGGTTGTACAGTTCTTCGAGCTGTTCCTGAAGCGTAACGCCTTCTTTGGACGGGGACGGGTTAGCCATAACTTCTTCAGCCGTGGCGCCGCCTTTTTCCAAATAAACGGTAGCGATGTCTTGCGCCAACTGCAGGAATTCCGGGTTGCCGGCAACAGGAGCGCTTTCGCAAAGCAGTTCGATAATCGCAACGCCATTTTCGTTGCACGCGGTTGCCAAAACGCCTTCTTCGGTTGTGCGTTCAGCGCCCTTTTCGATCATCTTCAGTTTGCCTTTTTCGCGCAGAATCGTCAACGCTTTTTCTGCATCGCCGTCAGCTTCAGCCAACGCTTTTTTGCAGTCCATCATCGGCAGACCGGTTTTATCTCGGAACGATTTAACCAACGCAGCAGTAATTTCAGCCATGTATATTCTCCTTGGTAAAAGGGGGGTAAATATGTCTAACTTTTAAATGACGAAATTGAACCAAACGAGTTTCGTCAACCGTAAATTATTCTTCCTTGCCTTCGTTCTGCGCGGTCTTGAGGGCTTTTCCTTCCAAAACGGCGTCAGCAAGTTTGGTCATGATAAGTTCGATGGAACGAATGGAATCGTCGTTGCCTGGAATGACCAGATCAACTTCGTCCGGATCGCAGTCGGTATCGATCAAAGCGACGGTTGAAATTCCCAACTTGTGCGCTTCAGCGACAGCGTTCTTTTCTTTGCGGGGGTCAATCAAAACGATAACTTCCGGCAAACGGTTGAGCAGACGCAGACCGTTGAGGTTGTGGTAAACCTTGCGGTATTCGCGGTTAAGCGAAGACTGCATCTTTTTGGAGTACAGGTTGATGTCTTCGCTGTTGAGCAAAGTTTCCAATTCTTCCAGACGGCTCATTCTTTTACGAATGGTGCGGAAGTTGGTCAGCGTACCACCGAGCCATCGTTCGGAAACGAACGGCATTCCGCAGCGCTGAGCCTGTTCGGCAACGACGTCGCCAGCCTGGCGTTTGGTGCCAACGAACAGAATCAAACTGCCTGCAGCGGCAACTTGAGCTAAATACTTTTTGGCGCGAAGCAAACCGCGGACGGTTTCACGGACGTCAATGATGTGAATCTTGTTGCGACGACCGTAAATGTACGGACGCATTTTGGGGTTCCAGCGGCAAGCGCGATGACCAAAATGAACGCCGCTTTCGATAAGCTGGGTTACGATTTCAGAAACGGGGGTTGAAGAGGGTGCAGCTTCGGACATGAAAATGTTCCTTCTATTTGCTTAAAGGGAATACGTCCGAGTAGAATGTTGCGCGTCGAGAGTATACAATTCTCCCGAAGAAAGGCACGCCTGGAAACAATCGCCGGACGTTATTGCGCGATCTCTAAAGGAACGTCTGCACTTTGGATCGCTTTTCAAAATGCAGACGGTACAAAATAAAAACAACCCAGCCTGGATTCGAACCAGGGACGAGGGAGCCAAAATCCCTTGTGTTACCACTACACCACCGGGTTACGAGTTTGAATAGTATCAAAACTTCCTTAACATTATAATGATTTTTTCATTTAATACAAGGGGGGTGAAAAATTTATTTGCTCAGCGCTCAAAATTGGGGTGTGCAATCGACGATCTTTCCTATTTTCGCACCCTCTCGCATCCTGCGCTACTTGTCGCTTTTGCTGGTTTGTTCTGGATATTGTATTCCACCGTAAACGCGACGGTCGCAGCCGATTTCGCCCTCTCGCTTTTCGCCGGTTTCAGCCCAGCGTTCTGCGTCTTCTGTCAGTTCGTTGAGACGAGTTTCCAGCATGAGCCGATATTCTTCAATTTGCTCTTTCGTCAGGTTTGGCGGAATCCAAATCTCTTCGCTAAAGACCGTTCTCGCCCGTGAAAACAGGCGCGGCAAGGCGAACTTGTCCCAGCTGTTAAATCGATGCGGTCTGTCGTACCCGTACCCCATCAAAACGATGGGCATTTGCAATTGGGACGCCAAAAAGACGGCGCCGGGCGCCATCGTTCGACGAGGTCCGCGAGGTCCGTCAGGCGTGATCGTTAAATGAACCTGCTGTTTTGACTGTTCCATCATCTCTTTTAGCGCCCCGGTTGCCCCGCGTCGGGAAGACCCGCGAACTACGCCAAAACCCGCAAGGGTTGCGGCATGATACAGAATCGTCGCGTCGGCATGCTGCGATAAGAGCATTGTCAAATGGCATCCCCCGCGAAGATAAAATGGATACAGTATATATTCGTGCCAAAACAGATAGATTCGCCGCCGAGGCTGTTCCGGATCAGGATCGACAACCGCGGGGTCAAGGTTGGTGTCTGGCAGCCACGCCCGCATTCTCAACGTTGACATCCAAATTCGAGAAAACGCGAACACCAAAAAACCGCCCAGCTTTAGCAACAGTGGATTTTTTATTTTCATGATTCGAAAATTTAGCGCTTAACCAGAAAACTGTCAATAGGAAAGAACCGAGCCAGCGTGAACTATTCTTTAGAAGATAGGCAATATTGCCAGCCCGGGGAACGACACAGCCGCCGGGAAATTTGACAACCGCTGAGAATCTGGGATCTCTCTGGGAATTATCCCAGACGCTTCCAGATCCTCCCGGTGGGTAGTTGCCAGATGAGCCATTTTTTTACAAGGAGACAAAAGTATGATTTACGGGTACATTCGAGTCAGTACAGACAAACAGACAGTAGAGAACCAACGTTTTGAAATTGATCGTTTTTGTAATAGACAGAACCTCAAAATTGATCAGTGGATTGAAGAAACCATCAGTGGTACGAAAGAGGTCGAAAAGCGGCAATTGGGCAGATTGCTCAAGAAACTGCAAAAGGGCGACGTCTTGATTTGCAGCGAACTTTCTCGATTGGGTCGCAGTTTGTTCATGATTATGGACGTTCTGTCGGAGTGCATGAAAAAGGAAATCCAGCTGTGGACGATTAAGGACAACTATCGTTTGGGGACGGATATCAGCAGCAAAGTCTTGGCGTTTGCGTTTGGGCTGTCGGCGGAAATCGAACGCAACCTCATTTCACAGCGCACCAAAGAAGCTCTCGCCCGCGCCAAAGCCGAAGGCAAGACCCTCGGAAGACCAAAGGGAAGGAAAACGTCTCCAGAAAAATACAAACTTTACAAAAAGGAACGTCTCATTCGTGAACTGCTGGAGGTAAACGTATCGCAAAGAAAGATTGCCGCTATTTGCAAGGTGAACAGAAATACACTAGCCAGATTTATAAAGAAGATGGAACTTTAAAATCAGCGATTTCGTATTGCGTAACCAAACCCCGATGAACTTTAAACAGGTTGGCGGCGATAGCTGGGTTATCTTGTCGCCAATCGAACAAAGTATCAAGAAAAAAATAGAATCCGTGGGCGTGCCGCTCAAAGATTGGGATATACAAATTTACAGAGGTGTGCTAACAGGATATAATGAAGCGTTTATCATTAGCTCTGAAAAGCGAGATGAGATTTTATCAAACTGTAAAACCGCTTTAGAACGCAAAAAAACGGCGGAATTAATTAGACCCATTTTAAGAGGCAGGGACATTAAACGGTACGGTTATGATTGGGCGGATTTATGGTTAATATGGATACCATGGCATTTTCCGCTCCATTTAGATAACTCAATCGTAGGCGCATCAAAAAAAGCTGAAAATGAATTTAAAAACAATTATTCGGCTCTGTATAACCATCTTTTACAATACAAGTCGCCACTATCAAAAAGAAATAAAACGGAAACAGGAATTCGATATGAATGGTATGCTTTGCAAAGATGGGGAGCAAATTATTGGGAGGAATTTTCAAAACCAAAAATAATTTGGAAAAGAATTGGGTCAAAATTAAGATTTTCTTATGATAATGTTGGATTCTTTGGACTTGACAGTACATGTTTTGCAACAGGAAAACAAATTTCATATCTCTGTTGTATTTTAAACTCAAATATGGGACTTTATTTACTTAAGGATGCCCCCAAAACAGGAACTGGTGATTTACTTATAAGCGTACAAGCAATCGAACCTCTATTAATCCCATTTAATAGAACTATAGAAAAACAGCTAAATAAATTATTATTAAAAAACATTGAGGAATACAGTGAAAATACTAATAATGAAATTAATTCTATAGTATATTCGCTTTATAATCTTTCTCAAACAGAAAGAATATATGTCGATAATTATATAAATAAATTTCAATAGTTAGTTTCCATTTCCTAAAACGGCT
>JAZQDP010000338.1:0-5005 GCA_045546875.1 Thermoguttaceae bacterium
ATTTTATCTATTTTCGCAACCCAAATTTGAACGCACCCTCTCTTAATCAATCATTTGCCCCCCCTCTTGAAAATTGTTATATATTTTATAAAATTTACACGAAGAGTTTAATCCATTTCCTTTGTTATCCCTTTTACCGGAGTCAAAATATCAATGTTTCCATTTAGAATTATCGTTTTGCTGACCATATTATTAACCTTTTTAATAATATTTTTTTGTCGTTCTCGTCTGGAAGCGTCCAGTTCGAAACCATCTAAAACAGATACTTCGAATTTGAAATCGTCTGATTTGATATCACGGTATATTCAAAATGCTGATGATTTATTCGAGCTTAATAACGTTCCGGTTAGTAAAGAAAAAAACGTTGAGAATTGGAGACAGGCGGCAGAACAGGAAGACGCTCAAGCGCAATACAAACTTGGCGTTTGCTATACATTTGGCGAAGTCGTACCACAAAACATGAAAGAGGCGGCAAAATGGTATCTCAAAGCAGCCGAACAGGGATATGCCAAGGCTCAATACAATCTTGGCGTTTGTTATGAGTTGGGCGATGGCGTTGCCAAAGATATGGAAAAGGCTGTGGAATGGTACCGGAAAGCGGCTGAGCAAGGGCATGTGGATGCCCAAAATAATCTTGGTTCTTGTTATGCTGCAGGCGACGGGGTTGTTCAAGATCAAAATGAAGCAGTGAAATGGTACCGCAAAGCGGCTGAGCAGGGAGATGCGGTTGCGGAAGGCAATCTTGGTTCTTGTTATTATTTTGGCAAAGGCGTTTCTCAAAATTTTGATGAAGCTGTAAAATGGTTCCGTAAATCCGCAGAGCAGGGAAATGCTGACGCACAATATAATCTTAGCGTATGCTATGCTACAGGCGAAGGCGTTTCCCAAAATATGACAGAGGCAATCAAATTATGTCGTAAAGCGGCAGAACAAGGACATGTTGAGGCGCAATTCAATCTTGCTGCGAGTTATGAAAATGGGGATGGAGTTGCTCAAGACCAAAAAGAAGCTGTAAAGTGGTATCGTAAAGCGGCTGAACAAGGACATGCTGAGGCACAATTCAATCTTGCTATTTGTTATGAAAACGGGGATGGAGTTGCTCAAGACCCAAAAGAAGCTGTAAAGTGGTACCGTAAAGCGGCTGAACAGGGATATGCTGATGCTCAATACAATCTTGGCGCTTGTTATTATAACGGAAATGGAATTGCTCAAAACATTAAAGAGTCTGTAAAATGGTTCCGCAAAGCGGCTGAGCAAGGCGATTCAATGTCGCAAGTCAGACTGGGAATATTCTATGACGAAGGCGAGGGCGTTGAAAAATCTCCCAAAGAAGCGGTAAAATGGTTTTTCAAAGCAGCTGAACAAGGTAATGAAAGAGCGCAATTTCTTCTTGGCTGTTGTTATGAAAATGGCAATGGCGTTAAAAAGTCTTCAATAGAATCAAATAATTGGTTTCGTAAAGCAGCTGAACAAGGATACGCCCCAGCGCAATTCAATCTTGGCGTTAGTTATTATAACGGCGAAGGCGTTCCCCAAAACACAAATGAAGCGGTAAAATGGCTCCGTAGAGCGGCGGAACAAGGATTTGAACGCGCCATTGATACGCTCAAAGAAATTGAACAGTAATTTCAATAGCATAAAGTTTGTCGCGATTATACCTGTGTGAGGTTTTAATCCGAATTTCATAGGACTTGATGTTCATATTAGTATTATACATCAGTCCAGAAAACGATTAATTGTCATTAAAACCTGGAAGGGGGGTAAGGAGTTAAAATGATCGAAATAAAATCGTGTACAATTGAACATATTGATTCAATAATGGAAATGCAGAATTCTGTTATTGAAAACAATAAGAAGACCGGGAAGGAGAACTGGTATATTATTACAGAGAAGTCGGAATTGGAAGAAGGACTCAAAAGCGGAAAATTGCTGGTTCTGGGCGGATTCTGCAATAACGAACTGATCGCGTGTATTGCCATGTCTGTTGAAGATCCGCACAATATGTTTAAGGAACTTCTTAATGGATACAATAATAACGAAGACAAACAATTTCTATACGTTAAGATGGCAATTGTCAAAGAAGGTTTTCGCGGTCAGGGATTGCAAAGAAAGCTGCTTCTCGCGCTGGAGAAAGAAGCGCTCAAGAATCCTCAAATAAAATACATGGGAGCGATTGTACATCCGGATAACAAGTACAGCCTCAAGAATGTTGCTGATGCGGGTTATGAAGATAAAGGATACGTTATCCCCGATCAGCTACCCGGTTATCCTCGAAAATTGATATTTAAAACCCTAAACAGGGATCCTCAAAGCGATTTGCAAACAAGATCATAATCTTAAACAGACGTTTCCGTTCATTTCTTGAAGTAACCGTTGACACAATTCCCAATATAAAAAGTCATGAATTAAACAGGCGATTTTCACCAATTTAATTCATGACTTATCTGATTAATCAAAGGTCTTTACAAAATCTGTAAATTATTTCCCTTCAACCATTTCGACCAGTCCGAAGTCAATGAACTGACCGCCTTTGGTCTGCTTGACGTGAATGGCAACAACGTTCTTTCCGACTTTGAGAGCCTTGGCAGCTTCCGGGGCGATATCGAAAACATCATATTTGGTAACGAATCCGGTTACAGACAGGGCTTTAACTCCATTGATGTAGACTTCGCAATCTTCGTCATGAAAGAGTTTTGCGGCGAGGAATCCTTCCAGATTTCCATCGAATTCAAATGTCTTACGAAGCCAGATTTCCGGGGTGTTCCATTCCGTGGTCGGTTCGACGTATTCCGTCATCTTGCCAAATCCCGCTTTGCCGGAATCCCAGCTGGAATCGTCGTAGGTAGAATCCATCCAGTTAGCGGCGGGCTGTTCGGTTGTGAACTTCCAAACGGACTCTCCCTTGCGGGCGTCGTTGATAATAATGCGCTTTTCAACCGGAGTGGGTTTGTACAGCAGAGCGTTAGCATTAGCAATGTTCTCCAAGCCCATCTTGATGTCTTCGCGATCATAGGTCATCAGACCGTTGATTTCGATTTCGACGTCCGTCGTCTGAGTATAAACGCCAGCGGAAAGACCTTCATCAATCAAACCGCGAAGCGATTTCATCAGTCCGGTGTACTTTTTGAGCAGAGCCTCTCGGTCGCCAATAAGACCCTGATAGCCCCAGTTACCCTTCTGTTTCCAGGTGTGTCCGGGAATTTCAAGTCCCAAACCGCCGAATTCACCCAAAACGATAGCGAACTGGTCGCTATTAGCTGGGCGGGCAGGCGCCGGATAATGGTGAATGTCGTGAACATCACCACAAGGGCGGAACGCCCAGCCGCTGGTGCAGTTGACAACGCGGGTCGGGTCGAAATCTTTCGTGTACTTAACAACCGCCGGAGTGTCGAACTGTCCCCAGCCTTCGTTGAAGGGAATCCACATAATAATAGACGGCGAGTTCTGAAGCGTCGTCATAATTTCCGTCCATTCGTTGTAGTAGTTTTTATCCGATTCCGGAGTTCGGACAATGTCAGGCTGAGAGGGGCTGATATGTCGGTCGCCGGAAGGCATATCCTGCCAGACGAGCAAACCGAGCTTGTCGCAGTGATAGTAGAATCGGCGAGATTCAACCTTGACATGCTTGCGGAGCATATTGAAGCCCATCTTTTGGGTGATTTCGAGGTCATAACGCAGAGCCTCGTCCGTCGGAGCCGTGTAAAGTCCATCCGGCCACCAGCCCTGATCCAACGGACCGTACTGGAAGACGAACTTGTTATTGACAAGCAGACGCAGATAGTTATCCTTGCTCTTGTCAATGCCGATGGTTGACGTTCTCAAGCCGATATAGCTGCTAACTTCGTCAACTTTAGTTCCGTTGACGTCCAGCGTATAAACGACGTCGTAGAGATAAGGAGCGCCGGGCGCCCAGAATTTGGGTTCTTCAATCTTGCCGGTAATCGTAAACTTGCCGTCTTTAACAGGGGCAGTTCCGTTGAACGCAACAGCGCCGTCCGGGTCAACAATTTTAACATTGACAGCCGCGCCGTCCGCCGCGTCAGAAGTTCCCTTAATAACAAACGAGCCGTCCAAAGCGGGCGTCAGTTTGCCGTCTTCCAGAGTCGCAGCATAGCCAGCGGCAGACGCAATTTGCCCCTGTTGGGCAACCGGTTCCATCCAGACGGATCCCCAAATACCGGTTACGGACGTGTACCAAATGCCGCGAGGATTGCGAACCTGCTTTCCAATTGGCTGCCAGTTGGCGTCGGTCGGGTCGTAAACGACAACGCGAAGTTCCTGCTCGCCTTCAACGAGGGCGTCGGTAATGTCAAAGCAGAACGGGGCGTATCCGCCGGTATGCTTTCCAACGTGTTTGCCGTTAACGTAAACATTGGTAATCCAGTCGCAGGCTTCAAAGTTAAGAATAACTCGTTTGCCAGCCCAGTCCGCGGGAACCGTGAACTTGCGATTGTAAACCAGCTGTTTGGTTTCTCCAACAAACTTTTTAACGCCGGACAGAGCCGATTCAATCGGATACGGAACGAGAATTTCGCCATCAGCGGCAAACTCTTCTGTCGAGGCGTCTTTGTCGATAATAGCATAATCCCAAAGACCGTTGAGGGACTGCCACGCCTCGCGTTCAAACTGCGGACGCGGGTACTCCGGCAACGCATTTTTCGGGCTGACTTCTTTTGCCCAACGGCTGAGGATTGGATTGTCTTGAATTTCCCATGCTTGAACGCTAGCTACGCTAGCAACAAACATAGCGAGCAGGAAGACGGTTAAACGTCGACTCATTGGAATAAGCTCCTTTCAAAAAAACAGGTTGAAAAAATAATCGTCAAATAACGTATATCTATTATAAACCATAAATTTGAAAAATGCAAGCCCCTTATAAGAAGATTTTAATAGTGGGGTGCGTTCAAATTTGGGTTGCGAAAATAGATAAAATTGAGTATACTTGGCAAGATTTTTTACTTTACTCAAGAAAGGAACCCCTTGCCATGACCAATAACTCTATTGA
>JAZQDP010000339.1:0-14017 GCA_045546875.1 Thermoguttaceae bacterium
CCCCCAATTTTGAACGCACCCTGACAGGGGGCTTCTCCACTTCCCCCCCTTGACGAAAGGCGGTAAATGTTGATAATGTAAAAAGATTTATTGAGAGAATTTATGCGAAATTCTCCCGAATTTATCCTAAAACCAGAGCGCCGATTATGAACCCATCTCAAAATGACGCCATTTTTAAGTACGCCGGGCTGATTGCCCGCCTGGCGCTGTTTGTCTTTCTTGTTTATTTATTTCTCGTTGCAGTTAAGTTGTTTGGCACGGCGGCAACGGTTTACACAAGCTATAACGAAGGCTTTCTGCAAACGCTTGCCACTCAGCTAAAAAATCCGTTTGCGGGATTGTGCCTGGGAATCGTTTTAACGGCGATGATGCAAAGCTCTTCCGCAACAACCAGTTTGGCGGTCGCGATGGTTGCTTCAAGCGTTATCCCGCTTGAGGGAGCGATTTCGATTGTTATGGGAGCAAACATCGGGTCGACGTTGACGTGTTCACTTGTTTCGATGACGTATATTGGCAACTCGAGGCAAACGTTTACTCGCGCTTTTTCCTCTACGTTGATTGGCGAATTATTCAATATCCTGACGGTTTTGATATGCTTTATTCTGGAATTTTGCTTTGGCTATCTGTCCAAAACCGCAGTTTTTTTAGCGAAGTTGGTTCCACTATCGGCGGCGGGAAGCGGCAACGTCGGATTCAACCCGCTGACGTACGCGATTGATGCGCCGGCAAAGGGAGTTCGAGATTTCTTTCTGCTGGGCTTAAGCCCGATAGTTACAGCGGCTTTGATGGCTGTACTCGGATTGATTATCCTGTTTATTTCGTTGGTGTATATAACCAAAAACATGAAAACGCTCATGGCAGACCGGATTGAAGACTGGCTCAACCGCGCCCTTTCCAAAAACGGATACATTGGTCTTCTGGTCGGCATTATTGTAACGATGACGATTCAATCGTCTGGAATTACGACGTCGCTGTTAGTTCCCCTAGTAGCTGCTGGAACGCTTTCGATTAGGTCGATTTATCCTATCGTTTTAGGAACGAATATTGGGACGACCATAACCGCTATTCTGGCGGCAATGGCGTTTATGGATTCTCCAACCGGTCAATTAGGCTTGGCGCTGGCGTTTGCTCATACGCTGTTTAACGTAACCGGCGTACTGCTGTTCTACCCGATTCCGCAAATGCGATTGCCTGTATTTTTAACGCAACGATTGAGCCTGATTTTAACGCGCAGCCGCTGGTACATTGTAACCTGGATTGCCATGCTGTACTTTATTTTGCCGGGGTTGGGATTCCTGCTTTTCAGAAATTAGATAATATAAATAGAGGTAAACGAAAATGTTCAAATGGTTATATTCCGGATCGACGTCAACCGCGTCCATGAACGCTGGTATGAAGAACATTCGCAATCAGTTCTGCCAAATGCTTGACGCTTCCCGCCGTGCGTTCCAGCTGGCGGCAGACGCCTATTTGCGGTACGCCGACGCCCAAGAGGTTCGGGAAGAACTCTTCTCGCTGGATAAGTCGATTAACAAATCAGAACGCACGATTCGCAAAGAGCTGGTTATTCATACGTCCGTTCGCGGCACGGCAGATTTTGATCAATGCCTCATTATGATGAGCATCGTCAAAGACGGCGAACGACTGGGCGACATTGCCAAAAACGTTTACGATCTGGCGGTTTCCGCTCCCGACGTCCCGGAAGGAATGACCAAAGGAAAGCTGGAAATGGTGAAGAACGCAATTCTGGCTTTGATTGACCATTGCCGACATATTTTCGACTCTCAAGACGAGAAAATGGCGACTGAGCTAATCTGTCAGGCGGCGGCAATTGAAGACACCTGCGACGAACAGATTCGCTGGTTCCTGGCGGAAAAGACTGATAACGAACGCGTTGACGTCGCTTACGCGCTGGCGTTCCGGTACTTCAAACGGTACGCGTCGCACGTCCGGAACATTGCCTCGTCTATTGTTCAGCCGCTTCACAAGATTGATTTTACCAGCAAGATTGTCAAAAACAATCCTTTGAATAACGATTTGCTCAACGAAGCGTCCAGCGAGGAAAACAAGGGGAAATAGGCGAAAAATGATGTTTAATTCGTTTTTCGTTCTGTTGTCGAGCAATATTTTTTCTTAAAAATAACAAAAATTGCGCTTAAACGGTTGACAAATACAATCGGTTAAATACAATATAATTATTATCGTAGTTTCCTCCAGCCTGGCAAGGCGCGCGTCTTGTCGCCCGAATTTCGGGTTTGCGGAGAGATTGCACCGAATATTACCCGCCTAAAATATGTGAGGTTTTATTATGTTTACACCAGGTCCTTACCAGCTGATTATTCTGTTGGTTATTGTTTTGCTTCTGTTTGGCAACCGAATTCCACAGGTTGCTAAATCCTTGGGCAAAGGCATTACCGAATTCAAAAAAGGCGTCAAATCCGGCGAAGAAGACGAAGAAGAAGACGAAGAAGAGCTTCCTAAAAAGAAGTCCAAAAAGAAGGTAAAGCAGGAAGCCGACGAGGACGAAGACGAAGAGTAATTAGCAATAACAAGGAGATAATCAAATGGGTATTGGAACTCCTGAGCTGATTATTTTGGGAGTTATTGCTCTGTTGCTTTTTGGAAAAGACCTTCCCAAGGTGGCAAGATCCGTAGGAAAGACGGTTTCTGAATTCAAAAAAGGGATGAGCGAAATGACGTCCGAATTTCGCGAAGCAACCCGCGATATTGAAGAAGAAGCCCATTCTGTTAAAAAGACGCTGGACGATTCCGTTTCTGAAGTAGACAACGCGGTTCAGCAAAAGAAACAGAAGAAAAAGAAGCCAACTCCCAAATTTGTCGAAGACGAAGAAGAAACAGACAACTCGTTAAACTCTTCTGCGTCAGAACCGGAATCGGAGCAATCAAATGGCTAAATCGACTTTGCAATACTGCTATCGCTGGCCTCGACCGGGCTACACCGCAGACTGCGTTATTTTGCGTCCAGCCAAACAATCGAACTTTGAAGTTCTTTTAATTCAGCGGGGCAACGAGCCGTTTAAGGGATCGTGGGCGCTGCCCGGCGGGTTTGTCAACGAGTACGAAGCGCTGCCAACAGCCGCGGCTCGAGAATTGCAGGAAGAAACCGGCTTGACGGACGTCAAGCTCAGATTTGTTGACATCTACGGCGAAGAGGGGCGCGACCCCCGCGGCTGGACGGTTTCCGGAGTCTTTTGGGGGTTCCTTCCCAAAGGGCAAAAACCCAAAGCGGGCGACGACGCGGTTAATTTCCGCTGGTTCCCGGTTGACAAATTGCCGTCCGTCGCGTTTGACCACGCTAAAATCATCGCAGACGCCATGAAAAAGATGAAACGATCCACCCGCCCGGCAAACAGACCGAGCGTGGACTGACGTTTTCAAAAACGTTTATCGAACCGAATAAAAACACGCCTCAATTTGAGGCGTTTTTTGTTTGACGTTCCGTCTGGGAGCCGCAAATTTTTCCTGCTCACAATAGCGTTGTTCAAGAGGAAAAAGTGTCTGTAAAAAATAATTGGAATAATACATTGCCATAGCAATTGCGAACGTTAGTCCGCTAAAGTCCCGACAGGGACGACATCTCTATAACCGGCGGGCTTTAGCCTCCGGGGAAGAAACAGCGCAAATTCCATTTTAAATCAACCTGTTCATTATTATTTGTTTATGCTTAAATAGCGTTATTCCTTCTTCGAAGATATTCCTTAAACTGTTCTGTCATTATAGAATCTGGCAAATATTTTCTAAGTGTAATTTCTGATATAAAATCACTATAATCTTGTGGGATCGTTTCTTTGTAATAAATAGCCCCGCTTTCCGTTATTCGGATTAAGTTTTCGTCAAATAATTTATGGTGATTTTCACAAAGCCATAGCCCGTTATCACCATCAATTGCACATTTTAGCTTATCCTCATCTGACATCCCAACCTCTTTTTTAATTTGAGATACCGGCCATATATGGGCTCCTTGTACCAATTCTTGAATCCCACAATTGCACAAAGCACACTGCTTCGGACCTAAGCGATCCAAAAGATTGTAAATGTATCGCGGAGATCGCAGACTACCATCTTCATCATAGTGTTTTTTTTCCAACGTCATATTAGTTGGAACGATCCTAATTACGCCCATCTCATTTATAACCCTGCGGCTAATCTTTGGTAGTTCATCAAGATCGTTATCGAGAACCTCATATAAAGTAAGAATTTGACGCTCATTACGTAATTTGGATAATGCATAGCATAGCATACTAGTTTCATACTTGTTCGCTCCATACACTTTTCCATAAATATCTATTGTATCCACGCCACTTTTAGTAATATATGTCGAGTTATTACTCTGATTCCTCCATGAGCTGATGCGTCTGTTAAACATAATATCTTCAATTGAAATAAAATTTTGAATTCTTTGACTGAGCGCAACATCATCGTTTAAAAAATTGAATCCAATTGTACTCATTAGACGGTACATAAACTTTAAATACTCCGTCTCGAGATTCCCGGTCTGAACATCAAGAAAATAATAATGCAACTTCTTGAATGGATACTGATTACAATAATACAGATTGAATGCCGTTGGGACACTTTGAACACTAGAGTTTCTACCATTTACCGATGATTCAGAGAAAGACACATAATGTGCTGTGCCCTTATAATGTAAAATAGCAAGTCTACCCTTATTATACGTATTTTCTAGAAATACATCTTGGTAGTCATTCTCTACAAAATCAACATCATAACAATCCTGATCCGTTATTCTTTTACACACATCCGACAAAACAGCTTCAGTTAATCTATCACTAAAGTAGATTCCTGTATTTCTTGACTTTTGTAGATTCTTCTTCACAATAAAGTGAGGCAACTCTTTATTTACTATAATTGACAATTAACACCTCTTTTCTTCTGCTACCAGAAATACCTAATATGTCCCCCAATTCAATTATATGGTAATTATTCTCATTAACCCACTTAAGGAGCTTTTCATTGATAAGACCTTTGTGTTGAATGACATACGAAAGCATAAAATGAATACCCCTTTGATTCAGACGATTTGCGAACTGAAACAGTTCATCTTCCAATATACTGTTCCATCCCTTGAAGCCACGTTTGCCATCATTGTATGATCCTGTTGTAAACATATATGGTGGATCCATGTAAACGAATGAATCATTGTTAAGGCGATTTTCGAGACTAGTATAATTATCGCTGAAAAAAGTAACTTCACTTTCCTTTATTGCTCGGGAAAATGAAATCATCTTTTCTAGAACCTTATCATTAAACCAACGCATACCTACGGGGTTATTGAATTCATGGTTGCTGTTAAAACGAATTTGTTGTTGATAACCATAGAGAATAATTGTAAACAATAACCGTGGATCGCGCTTGTTTTCTGGCAATGAATTATAATAATTCCGTACAGCAATATAAGCTTCACTGTTCGCCTTTTCAAGTCCAAACTTATTAGTAATCTTCCGAATATACAAAAGATACTGATAAGTGTCAATATCTGAAAATGATTTTACCAATTCCGTTACAAAACAATTGATATCGTTATATACAATATGATCAAATCCACTGTTAATTCCAACATTAAATCCCCCTGCAAATGCATCAACAAAGGAATTGCACCCCGTTGGTATGGCACGTTTTATATCTAAAACAACCTTTGCCTTGCTACCGATGTAGTTTAGTGGTGATTCATATACAATCTGATCGGGATCTTTTTTTTCAATGAAATATAAGTATTCAAAATGAGGGTTATCATTTTGAGACTTCCAATTTTGATATTTTTTATATGATATTTTCCTACTGATATATGTTTCCGGTTTCCCATATCGTTTCAAAACGGCTTCTATGTAAGTTTTCGACATGAAACCATCATTGTTGTAGCTAAGAATAATATACCTTGCTTTAGTTTTTGCCACAATGCGTTCAAACAGAATATGTGATTTATACTCTTTCGACCAATCGGAACGCATTGGGGCAGTACTTCGAGACCCTGTAATAGGACTTACGTCTGGATTATCATTAAGAACCAAAGTTTCCAGCAAATGATATTGCGTTCCGTATTGATTCTGTGTATAAGGAGGATCAAGGTAAATAATATCACAGTCCACATTTTCAATTATATTTTCAAGTTTGTCATTGAACTGAGCAATAGAGACAACATTCCCTTTTGAAAAGGGAACCTTCATAAATTCAATTGGCTTTAGTGCTCGTGCATCCCATTTCTTCAGAAAAGCGCCGTATACTCCGGCTGTATTTGAAACGCTCGAAACTGACTCAATAAGACTTGCTATCAAATAACAATACTCATCATACGAAATCACGCCTTGTGTTTTCCAGTCCTCTATCTGATATCTAAAAAAGTCGATTCGACCTGCATTTTCAGGCGTAAAGTACATTCTTTCCGTTTTTGTGGGTGCATAAGTATTATAAATGAACCCCTCGATGGTATTCTTATTTGTATTGAGGTAATCGAATGGATTAAGACCAAGCTTATCGAATTTACATATCGAAGCACAGATTCGTCCTCTGGAATACAAAACCGACCAAGTAAGGTTGTCATTTATTACAATATTAAAATTACTCTTGAAATGATCTGCAACAGTGCCTGAACCCGTAAATGCGTCAAAAAACACGAAAGGCGCATTAAACAATCCCTTTTCTTTTATAAGTGATTCAATATCGTATATAATTGATTCCTTGTTTCCCAAGAACCGCATATTCTCTCTGTCTCTTTCCTAAAAAATGCATATTTTGAAAGAGTATTCGTCTTGGTAGATACTCATTGAACAAATCAATCACATCTCTACCATTTACAAACACTACAGCTTTTAATGGTACCAATATCCTGACAACATGCGAATTCGATACTCAGACGATCATTTTCTCACATATTGTACTATCGAACGCAGTATTTGTCAAGGGTTTGTGAGAAATATTTTTTACAATTACAAAAGTCTAGATTATCTCTGATTTTTTGCGATTTTACTATCGATATCAATTATTTATTGCAATATTAAACATGTGGGACGAGTGAGAACATACCTTTCTCGTAGCGGCTGGACAGTTTCCGGAGCCTTTTGGGGGTTCCTTCCCAAAGGGCAAAAGCCCAAAGCGGGCGACGACGCCGTTAATTTCCGCTGGTTCCCGGTTGACAAATTGCCGTCCGTCGCGTTTGACCACGCTAAAATCATCGCTGACGCCATGAAAAAGATGAAACGATCCACCCGCCCGGCAAACCGCCCGAGCGTGGACTGACGTTTTCAAAAACGTTTATCGAACCGAATAAAAAAACGCCTCAATTTGAGGCGTTTTTTGTTTGACGTTCCGTCTGGACTCGAGGGTTATTATAATATCAGCAAAGAATCAATCCCCCCCTCTCCCAATTATTACAAAAGCCCTCTTGCTTTGAGTTCTTTTTCTGCCTGAGCGGCGCTGAAAAACTGGACGGCGTCGAATCCGGCAGCTTTCGCCCCAGCAATGTTCGGCGCCAAATCGTCGAAAAACAGGATTTCTGACGGCTTTACGCCAGCGGCTTGAGCGGCGGCAAAATAAATCGCTTTATCGGGTTTTGCAAGGCGCATTTCGTAACTGCCCAACAGGATTTCAAACTGGCTGAACAGTTCCGGGAACGTTGCCTGAACGTATTCCCAGTGCGGCTGGCTGGTATTGGATAATACGCCTAAACGGTAATTCTTTTCTTTGAGCGTTTTGACCAGCTCAAACGTGTCCTGTTTGATGGTGAATATCTCGTTGTACGCCTTTTTCAGAGCTTCAAACGACATCGAAAGATGAAAAATCGTCTGGATTTTACTAAAAAAATCTTCTGGAGAAACGGCGCCCAGTTCAAAGCCACTCCATAGATCAATATAGTTTCTTCCCAGCGTTTCAATGATATCCCGACCGTCCTTGCCGGTTTGAGCAGTAATCGCGTCGGCTGTTTTGCTAAAATCGTAATTGAGCAAAACGCGCCCCATATCGAAATATATAAATTTAATCATATCAAAAAGTAAATCAAGCTGTTAGTGTATTCATTTGTTCTATTATACCCTAAAACAGAAATATAATCAATCGGGGGATCTAAACTTTTGTAATTGAGGGGCGCCGCAAATTTTTTGGGGCGTCGAAATAGGTTGAACCCGGCTCGCGGGCGTTTTTGCCACCGAAGAATTCTCACGCGAAGTTCGCAAAGTTTTAAAGATAACTTTGCGTTCTTTGCGGCTTAAAAAAATAGGGGGCATGAGAAAGCCGCGCTGACGTGCGATTACCCGTTATCGCTTTGCAGCAATTCTCAGCAAAACAAGACCGACCAGAATCAGTAAAAGGTCAGAAAAACAAATTGCCCATGGCGGGATAACCCCCTGTTTTCCGAAGTTCAGCCCAAACGAAAAGAAAATGGCGAACATGATAAGCGTTGGCGCGGCGCAGCTAAAGACGTTCGGAATGACGTCCATTTTACTGTTGATAATCGCCATCGGCGCGGCAACAATTACCAAACAAAAGCAGGTAAACCCCAGCGTAAAACGACGGAAAGGTTCAATAATCGCTTTTTGGAACGTTTTTGTATGTTCCTCCAGCAGAGCGCGGTTTCTTTTTATCGTAGCTGAATTAAACATCGGGTATTCTCCCGACAAAAGAATCACAGCGGTGTCGCCGGCAATGCGTCGTTTAACGTCTTTAATGTTTTTGTTGAGTTCCTGAAACCCTTTAATCATTTGCCCCATCGGAGCGTTGGTAATATTGGACGCGGCGTCGCTGGGTAAAAACGCGCTGATTGAAACCGGAATTCGTTCATTAACAATTTGTCCGGTAAGGTTCCCGCTTCGGAAATAGCCAGTCTTTAATTCGACAATAAATTCGCGCTTCACTTTATCGGTTTGAATTCTGGCTCGCTGCACTTCCGCGTCGTAGGGCGGAGACGTCGGAGAAGATTTGTAATGCAGCGTTACACCGCACAGATAGTCGTCTTCAACGGAATCCACTTTAATAAAAAGCTGGTACGTGTTGATTTCGCCATCGGTTTTCAGGATGCCGTAAACAATTTTTTCCGCCCCGTTAAGAATGACGTTGCTAATTCCTCTTTCGCGGCAAATTGCAGAAATGTCGTTTATGTACCACGCTCCAAAACTAATCAAAAAGCATATTGCCAGCAAGGGCCAAACCAGACGAATCGGCTGAATTCCACACGCTTTGAGAGCCAGCAGTTCGCCATCCGCTCCCATTTTGGCAAACGTTGCAATCGTGCCGCACATCAAGGAAATCGGCAACAGAAACTGCAAACATTCTGGCATTATATAGAAAATCAGATGGGGCATATAGGTAAACGGAATCCTATACAACGCCATACGCTGAATGACTAACGACGGTATGCCGACAACGAGCAGCACGCACAAAAAAACCGCAGCCAGACGAATACACGAACCGATAGTTTTTTTGACAATAATACTGGAAAACATCCTTGTCGAGTACGATTAGCAAAAAACAACTGATCATAATGGCATAGCCACTATTTAGAGGCGCCTGTAAACGATTCTCGCCAAACGCAAATCCCTGCTGACAGCCCTACTCCAAACCCGATTAAAAGGTTTTGTTTACCCGGCGTCATCGTTCCGTTGTTACGCATATTTTCTATCAACAGCGGAATCGTGCTGGAAACGGTGTTGCCAATGTCTCTCATGTACAATGGCACTTTTTCTTTTGGCCACGACATCATAAACGAAACGTCGTCGATCATTTTAAGCGTTGCCTGATGAAGAAGATAGTAATCGATATCGTCTTTTGTTAAATTCGCTTTTTTCAGAATATCTTTGGTAAGACCGGGGATATAGTCAGCGGCAAAGCTGATAAGCTCCGGTCCATTCATAAAGAGCTGACTTGACCATCGTTTACGCCCCCTCGGCGTGAGGCACTGACTCCCTTGTCTCGCCCCGGAATTGAGAGCGACCAGCAAGTCTGCGCCAGACCCGACGCACTTGAAAAGAAACGGACCTAACGTCGGTTCGTCTCCCGCTTCGATTAACGTAGCCGTGGCGCCGTCTCCAAAAATCGTTCGTAAAGAACGGTCTTCGTCGTCTATGTATTTTGTATAACATTCGGATGTAATCAACAGAATACGTTTCGCGATTCCGGAGGCAATAAGCCCTTGCGCCAAAGAAAGGCCGATTACATAGCCCGAACAGCCGAGATTAAAATCCAGCGCTCCGATATCAGTCGAAAGACGAAGCTTATCCTGAAGGATGCACGCGGTTGTTGGAAGGTTGTAATCGGGCGTTTGAGTGCAAAGCAACAGGTAGTCGATACTGTTTCTGTCAACGTTGTGTTCAGAAAACAGTTTTTCTGCTGCGGCGATTGCCATATCCGATACAAATTCGTCTTTACCTGCAACGTGCCGAGCATAAATACCGGTTTTTTCTTCAATCAGATCAATGTTCCATTGAGGATACTGTTCTCTTAACTGGTCGTTAGTTAAGATTGTTGAAGGCAGGTAGGACGATATCGGTCCAATTTGAGCGTATTTCATACGGAGTAAGTGGATATAAATGGACGTTAAATATTAATTAAACAAACGAACTGCGAAAACGCAAAATCTCGCTAGTCATTATTTAAAAATGTTTTTCTAATTCTACATAGAATAACGCTCTTTGTCAAGGTGTTTTAATTATTTTTTAATTGTAAAATGGGAAAATTAACAAACTTCTCAAAAATTTCCTAAAATTTTTCAAAAGGAATAAAATTGCTCTTTACTAAATCGGAAAAATAAGGCAGAATGGCTTAACGATAATTAAAAATTTATAGACGGATTCAAGAAGACGCATTTAGCCCTTTTTACCGGGCAGATAAACTAATCAGTCTTTCCGAATCTGTTTTACGTATTTTTTCAATTTAATTTACATTGTCTATTTTGTCAGTTCAATTTTGCGAGCTGACTAACAAGGAGAGAGTAAAGTGAAAAAAATTGCTGTTACCAGTCTTTTGGTTTTGGTTGTCGGCGTTGCTTTGGCGCTTACCTGCGGCGCACAAAATAATGCAACCGCTCCCGCTCCAGTTCGTTCGTCCGTCGCTGTTGTTGACGTTTTGAAAATCATGCGCGAATGGAAGTACGTTACCGCGCGTCAGACCGATTTGGAAAATCAGTTCAAACCCAAGTTTGACGCTCTCAAAGCCCGCGGCGAAGACATCAAAAAGCAGGCGCAAGTCCTTCAGACCATGAAACGCGGTCAGCCCGACTTCACCCAGCTGGAAGATTCTTTGCTCCGCAAGCAGCAGGACATCCAGGCAGACGCCAACATCTTAAACAAACAGATGGATGAGCAGAGCGCAAAGATTACCCAGGACGCCTACAAATACATCAAACAGCATGCGGCTTATTATGCCAAACAACTCGGCGCCACTTGCGTCATTCAGATCAACAGCTCTGAAGAATTCCAGGCGTTCAATCCGCGCGCTACGGTGTCCCAAACCACCAACATGGAAGTTCTCGGACGAGAAGTTATCTGGTACGACGGCGCAATTAACATTACCGACCAGATTCTTACTCGGCTCAACGCCGGCGCTCAGTCAAACGCAGCCCGAACGACAACCAACAAATAGTCGCTGGCAACATCAAATAATTCGCAATGGATAATATACTGATACGACTTGGGCTTTTCCGAAAATTAAGCCTCTAGCTATTAGCTTTATAAACCTGATTCGTGCGTTATAGCAAGAAGCAGAAATAACCAGGCTAGCGGCTAGGAGCTAATAGCTAATAGCTCATTTTTCGGGAAATTTCAAGTAGATAATGTATAATAACGGTCATTAACCGCTGATTATTATCTATTGCAATTATATTCAGATATATCCGATGCAAAAAACGTTACTCAAACCGGTTTCTCTGGCAGGATTCGGATTCTGGCGTTGTAAAGACGTTGTCGTTACGCTTGAACCCGCCGCGCCCGACGAAGGAATTGTATTCCTTCGAGACGATTTGCCCAACAGTGAGCCAATAGCGGCTAAGCTGGAAAACCGGATTGCTGTTGAACGCAGGACGTCGTTAGGGATTCGTAAACACGGGCAAACAGTCGTTCAGGTTGATATGGTCGAACATATCTTGGCAGCGCTGTTTGCAATGAGAATTACCAATTGCCGAATTCACGTCAACGCGCAAGAGTTGCCCGCTTTAGACGGGTCCGCACTGCATTATGTCAAAGCGATTGCAGAAGCCGGAACTGTTGACCAGCCGGGAACGCAGACAAAATGGAGAATTGTCGAACCAATCCGCGTTGAATCGGATACCGCGTTTCTGGAAGTTGTTCCCCCTTTGCCGGAAGACGTTGCGGCTTCAGTTCATTACGAATTGAATTATCCTCACAGCCCCGACATCGGCAAACAGGAATTTACGACGCAATTCGTCCCGCAAGCTCTTCAGAAGGAAGTGGCTCCCGCCAGAACGTTTGCCACCCATCGCGAGGCAACGGCTCTTCAACAAGCCGGCTATTGCCGACGCGTTACGACTCAAAACTGCCTCGTTTTTACCGGCAGCGGCGTTTTGGAAAATACGCTCCGATTTGATAACGAGTGCGCCAGGCATAAGGTTCTCGATTTAACCGGCGATATGTTCCTGGGCGGAATAGAATGGATCGGGCGATTTCACGGCGTTGGCAGCGGGCACGAACTCAACAGCCTCATGTTGGAAAAACTGCTCCAACAGCGGCGTGAGAATAATTGCCTCAACGGCGCTCGTTCCCGACAGGTTCAGTTGAGCGCGCCATGATCAACAAAAATAATTAAACACCATCATACTGGAATCATTATGACAACCCCCACACGTATAGTAGTTATTGGCGCCGGAAAGCTTGGCGCTTTTCACGGTCAAAAGATTCGCAAGCTGGAAGACGAACTGAATCTGGAATTTATCGGCGTCGTCGATCCGTCAGAATCACAGCGGATTGAAGCGTGTCGGAAACTCAATTGCCGCGGTTTTGCGGAGCTGTACGACGGTTTGTTGGACAACGTCGATGCCGCCGTCGTTGCCGCCCCGACAACTCTGCACCACGAAATTGGCGTCAGACTGTTATCCAGAGGGATTCACACTTTGATGGAAAAACCGTTGTGCATTACCACGCAGCAGTCCAGAGAGCTGGTTCAAGCCGCGCAAAATGCAAACGCAGTGTTACAGGTTGGTCACGTAGAACGGTTCAATCCCGCCTTTAGCGAAGCGCTAAAACACATCGGGCGCCCGCAGTACATTCACGCCAAACGAGCAAGCGGATTTACATTCCGGTCAACAGACGTCGGCGTTACGCTTGATTTGCTCATTCACGATATTGACCTCGTTATGTCGATGGTAAAGAGTCCTGTTACGCAGGTGGACGCTATTGCCAGAACGCTCGTCAGCGGACATGAAGACATCGTTCAGGCGCGCCTTCTGTTTGAAAACGAATGCGTTGCCGATTTGGAAGCGTCGCGCGTAAGCCGAACCCCAACGAGAAAAATGGAAATCTGGTCAGACGTCAATTTTACTGAAATTGATTTTGCCAATCGCACCATGACAACCGTTCATCCAGACGAGCAGGCGCTAAACGGCAATTTTGACGTCAACCATCTTCACGGGGACGATCTGGAATACTTCCGCAACAACCTCATGGACGACATTCTCCCGGAAATGACGCGTTCGTTTGAATCTGTAGATGCACTGGAACTCGAAATGCGGGACTTTGTTCGCTCTATTTCCAGCGGACGCCCGCCGCGAGTTACGGGAACGGATGGCGCTCAGGCGGTGGAAATTGCACAGAAGATTCTGCAATCGGTTGAACGAAATCAGCGAGTACTGCATCGATATGCTCCTGTTCCGGAAATTTTCAAGTTTGAAGATTTCTACAAAGTCGCGTAATTTATGGATTTTGAGCTTGTTTCCCCATTTAAGCCTGCCGGCGACCAGCCCCAGGCGATTGAAAAACTCATCGAGGGGTTGCGTCGCGGTGAAAAGATGCAAACCCTCATGGGCGTTACCGGTTCCGGT
>JAZQDP010000340.1:0-2143 GCA_045546875.1 Thermoguttaceae bacterium
ATTCCCTACTCCCTATTCCCTACTCCCTATTCCCTACTCCCTATTCCCTACTCCCTACTGTCTACTCCCTACTGCCTTGTTCGCCGTCCTTTGCCTCCTGCCGTCGTTTATTTTGAGCTGGGCGTTATGCTACGCCGTCCGGTATGCAGCGCGGCGTTTTGGTTTGATCGACGCGCCGGACGAATCGGCAGTATCAGAGCAGAATCACAAGACCCATAAAACCCCGACGCCGTTGGGCGGCGGGCTGGCGATTTATTTCGCCGTTCTGGTTACCGTTCTTGCCGCTTTAATCGCCGCTAACTACGCTGACGTCGTCAAGACCTTTCTGCCCGCCAATCTTGCAGACCTGCTGACCGTTCACGCGTCGGGAATCGTCGCATCATCGGGAAAACCGTTGTTCTTGCTGACGATGTGCGGCATTCTGGTCGGGCTGGGGCTGTGGGACGACGCAAAAAACCTCAACTGGCGGTTCCGTCTGCTGGTCGAGTTCTCCGTTGCCATTGCCACCGTTGCCGCCGGATGGAGAATAACGCTCTTTTTGGGCGACTCCCCCGCCATGACAGCGCTGTCGTGGGTAATAAGCGTTTTCTGGATTGTCGGGCTGATTAACAGTTTCAATATGCTCGACAACATGGACGGTCTTTCAGCCGGAGTCGCCGCTATCTGCGCCGCGTTTCTGGCAGGATTCGTTCTCACGCAGCCGGAACCCGGCGGAGACGTTCAATGGTTTGTCGGCGGTTTTTTCCTCGTCCTGACCGGCGCAGGATGCGGATTTCTGGTTCATAACCGCCCACCTGCCAAGCTGTTTATGGGCGACTGCGGCTCTTATACGCTGGGCTACTTACTGGCAACCGGGGCGATTTCCGCCGTCTACGTTGGGCAGGACGCGCCCTGTCAAGCCGTCCTGGCGCCGCTGTTCGTCTTTGCTATCCCGCTGTACGACATGGTTTCCGTTATTATTCGGCGATTAGCTCAGGGAAAAAGCCCGTTCGTCGGCGACGCCAACCATCTGTCGCACCGACTGGTTCGCATGGGACTCAGCCGCCCCGCCGCAGTCATGACAATTCATCTACTCACCGTCGCCTGCGCGTCAGTCGCGTTGATTCTTCCCGGAGCAGACGTTAAATCAGCGTTGGCGTGCGCCGGAATTGTCGTCTCGATTATTGTCGTTTTGACGCTGCTGGACAGAAAATAGAACAATAAGGCTCTTCCGGTAAAGTGGCGACTGACGTTTAATACTGGTTAGCTGTACATGTATTTGGGCGAGCCGAGGTGAGTAAGTTCCCGGGAAAAACTGATTAACGCGACTGCGCCATCATTTAATGCGGCTTTCAAGTCAGCTACATCTCCAGTTATTTTAACACTTAAAACATCATTCATTTTGCTATTATTGATAATTATTTTAACGGATTACTTGAATATATTCAAATTTTCTGTTATGATTTAAAAAATTAATCGTATATTATAATGTGGAGGTAAGACTATGATAAATTATAATTGGTCATCTGCTGATCAACGTGATCTGAACGTTGTTTTGGGGCTTGCATGGCTTGTTGTTTACACAATCACTTTACTATTGGTAATTGCTGTCAGTTATAATCAATTTATTGGTTATCATGATGGTGATAATCTAGGCATCGTTGCGTTGCTTACACAAATGTTTCTTAGTGGAATCTTTAGTAATTCCAATAAGAGAAAAACTGAAGAATTGGAAGCGAATAACACAATTGATAATTCAAAGAACGAAGTGTCAAATAAAAAAACTAAACCAAACATTCTTCTCATTATATTTTTAGCAGAATTTCTGCTTTTTAGTGTCGCATTATTATATGGCAATATTGCCCAACTAATTCATTAGGAATTACGTTTGGATGCAATTGCCGCCTTAAACGCTTGCCAGTCTTCCTTGGTTCCTTTTGGAACCTCGCGGGATTCTGGCTGGCAGTAGGGGAACTGTTCGAACCGGAGGGCGGATTGACGGTCTCGGAAAGAGTTGGCAATACAGCAGATTTCTTTTTATGTCAGAGTTTCAGCAATTTTTATAAAAAAAGCATTGGGATAATATATCCCCACGCCTTGGTATCTTGTTAGAAAGGGTGGAAGAGGAGATTCGAACTCCCGACATTCGGAACCACAATCCGAC
>JAZQDP010000341.1:0-45008 GCA_045546875.1 Thermoguttaceae bacterium
TTTGAACTTAATTATTTATATTGTAAACAAAATTCAAAAGAAAAAAAAGGGGGGGGATAAATTTTAGGAGAATTACATCGCTCTGGACAAAAAACAAAGGGTATATATAATAGAATTGATTTTTAGGGAACTTGCAATACAGGTAAATACAATGGATCTATCTACAATTCAGACGTTGTCGAATCGAATTGGTTTACTTCTTTTAGCCGGGGGACTGGGCGCGGTAAGTCGATATGCGCTTTCAACATGGCTCAACAATTGTGATTGGTGCGGCAAACCGTGGGGAATTCTCGTTTGCAATCTGCTGGGATGCTTTCTAATCGGAACGCTGAGCGTTATTTTAACTCATCATTGTTCAAAGGAAACAGGATTAATTGTCATAACAGGTTTTTTAGGAGCCTTTACGACATTCTCCACCTACGCGCTGGATACGGTAAATTTGATGGAACAGGCGCGATATAGCGTCGCTTTTATGAACTTGATGTTGCACAACGTTCTTGGGCTTGCAATGGCTTTTGCCGGCTTGGCGCTAGGGCGTTTAATTCTAAAGGGATAACTTAAAAACTCCCGTGATAAACGTTTCGCCAGTTTTCGATATTCCCCCGCAACTTACCCGGAGGCTTACGGTGCGAAGCCGCACGGGCGAAGATAACGAGATTATATCTCCGAACAAGCCGGATTTCGTTTCCGGGGCGCGGACATTGTCCGCAACTAATTGGCGGGTAATACCCGCCCCCCAGAGTGTAACCGAAAATTTGTGCGCCCCCCCCTCAAAAATTTTTCAGCGCCCCCCTTGTAAAAATAAAAAAAGAGTGTAATATAGACATAAATATTTGGAGGTTCACCAGATCTTTCAAATGCCGAAGTGGCGGAATTGGCAGACGCGCTAGGTTCAGGTCCTAGTGGGAGTAACATCCCGTGGAGATTCGAGTTCTCTCTTCGGCACTAACGCCGTTTGATAACATCAAGCGGCGTTTTTGTTTCTTGAACAGAATTTTGGGGGTTCGTCTGAAACTTGCTTCCCCAACATCTTCTGCCTGACCATTCTTCAACTTGCCGGATTTAAGCGCACTGCGACAACATCAGGCGTCAGAACCTCGGAACGTGTTGCGTTTGCTGGGGCGGCGGACTGCGAAGTTCTTCCATCAACGGCGATTCTCGACGGATTTGAAGCTGATTAATCGGTCCTTCCATTCGAATCCGCATAACATTCTTGCTTACCCCGCGAAATACATCGTGAATAACGGGAATATAATAGTCCCCTTTGCCAACAAGCGTATAGAACGACAAATTGACCCGTTTATTGAAATCCATTTCACCGGTTCCGTACAGGCTGATAGCGTCGCCGCGGAAATTCATTTTATCAAAAAACAGATGTTGTCCCGCAATTCGGAACGACGCTTCCGCGTTGCTAAACGCGTTTTGGCTCGGCTCTTTAATACTCAACAGCTTCAACATGGAAACCATTGCCGGCAAATGATAAATATCCGCTTCTTCCAGGCGAAGCTCTCCTCGCCCTCCCAAAGAGCTTAACGCCGACGCTCCCCATAAATTAACCGTCAGATGAAATTTTCCCAGCAACCGTTCAGATTGCGTAACCTCTCCGCACTGCTCCAATCGCGCATTTTGCACCTCGGCAAAGATGCCAAATCGAGGGTCGTCTGACAAAAGCAAAACAATATCGGCGTAAAATTCGCCCCCAAACAGTTTGGCGGTTAAAGACTGGGGTTTGCCGTCTATGCCAGACCGAATCGGTCGGCGAAACGTATTAGGCGTATTGGGGAAAATGCGGCGCATCACTTCTGGGGCGCCGGTGCCAAAGAACACCTGATTGTTGTTAATCTGATACGGCCCTTTGATGTTAGAGAACTGTATCACATTCCACAACGCGCTTTCGATTGCCAGCTGACCTTCGGAATAAAATTCTCCGTTGACAATATACCCTGCCGTGGTAATCCCGCCGCAGATGCCGCGCAGCAAAATCCCCTTGTTTATCGATACTTCCTGAACCCCAATTTCACCATTCCATTGAGCGGACAATGGCGTTGTTTGATTGTAATTATAGCTCAAATCTATGTTGCCGCGATAATGCAACGGACCGGTTAAATTCAAGGTCGTTATAGACTTTCGAACCGGTTCCGGGAGGGTGTCGGTTAAATCCCGGTCCATTCTCAATCGGTCAACGGCAACCTTGGAAAGTTTGGCTTTCCAGCCAACACGAGGAATTACCATGCCGTCGATTTGGCAGCACAAGAGCGTTTGATTGTGATGACCGACAAAATCTTTGATAATAAATCGACCGTCTTCGTAGTAGATTTTCCCGGAAACTTTATCGAGTCGATAAGGAAGCGAATTGGCGCGAATGCTTAAGTCGTCTCCCGTAGGAACGGCATGAATTTTCAATTTCGGACCGTTGTCTACATCCAGCCTCATGGCAATGTCAACATACGCATTGACAGAACCTGATAAGCCTAGTTCCTCAATGAGTTTTGAACTTTCTTCCGGCATTGAGGTTGAAAGCTGTTTATCGACAGGCAAATCCAACAACTGCAATTTAAGCGTAAAATCATGCGGCTTATTTGGCTGAAGATTAACGCTTCCGCTTCCTGAAATTCGTACCGGCGTTGTATAAGCGGTTATATTATCAAAAGTCCAGTTGTGATTTTTCATGTACAGCCGTCCGTTGAGATTTCTCAGCGGATACGGGAACGGTTCGTACCGACCGGAACAGTTTATCAGGGCGATGTCAACCACCAAATCCGAAGGCGTTCCGTTTCCATGAACGTCTAACGACACGTCAACGTTTACCAACCCCTTGGGATCAAACTGACGTATCAGCTTTTGCGCCTTGACGTGGCACGCATTAACGACTTTGTCTGTAATCGGGATGTTTCGCGCTTTAACCTTAAATGAACCCCGTATTTTTGCTGCGGAATCTTGAATTATTGAGCCTTGAAGGTTTATTGAGTCTTGAACGTTTGCAAGACCGGAACCAGGCTGCGTTTTGAAAGCAAACATTTCTGGCGGGAAATCAAACAACGCCTCTAACGCGATGCCAAAACCATCGTTAAGACTGGCGGTAAGAGTTCGGTTTTCCAGCTTGATTGTTCCATTGAGATTTGACAGCGGATAAGGGAACTTTTCGTACGTCAACGAACAGTTATGGCACTGCAAAGCAATGTTTGGAGTCCACGTTTTGCCGTCAAACGCCAAATGAGCGTCAGCGGTAATCTGACCAGAAGGCTGGATGGAATCCCAGATTTCCTTTGCCTTTGGAGGGAATGCCGAGATCAACCTGTCGGCAATGGGCATTTTATCCAGATGAACTTTAATCACTTTGGGCGCATTTTCCACATACGTTTTTTGGTAATACGCCAAACTGACTTTTCCTGATCCCAAATTGGCGGTGAAGGATTTAATGTCTGCCACGGTATCGGAAAGGTCGTATTGAACATGAATGTTGGTTAACGGTTCAGACGCCTGATTCCAGTCCCATCGACCGTTTACAATCTCGCCAATAATGTGGTAATGAAGTTTGTTTCCCGCCGGCGCCGAGCCGTCATAAAAGAACTTGCATTTGGAGGTCATTACCCCCATTACATTTTTGATTAACTTCGCGTCCGCCAGTTTCCGGGCGATTTCTGCCCGCGGCAACAGTTCCAGCGGCAAAGCGTTATACAACCGGTCTGACAGTTCGCACTGGTTGACGTTCGTCTCGATGTTTACCTGTTTTTTATCCAGATTGAGCGAACCGGAATAGGTTATGGATTTAGCGTAATCGCCCGTCATGACGCCAATGATGTCATACTCGTTTACTGCCTTGAGCGTCATTTTCGCTTTGATGTCTCGCAATTCGAACAGCGCGTCGCCTTTTCTGTAATCGCGAACCTGACAATCGACGTCGTCAAGTTCAATTTCGCGAAATGCCGTGTTCTTGTTTGACGCATTAAAGCGAAGGTATTGAAAATTCCAGCGTTCATTGTCTATCGGGTACAGAACAACGTCGGCGTTGCGAAGCTGAACTCGGTTAATCGGCAGACGCTTGGTAAGAACGTCTTTAATCGTTAGAGGCGTTACAAGATACATTTCCTCAACGGAAACAAAATCATACAGCCCGCTTTTCGATTTGGGCAACACAAGATCCGCCTGTTTAACCGGATTTGTCTCGCTGTTGGTAAATGCGGTTAAAGGAAACCGAATTCGCAATCCGCGCAGACGAATCCCCTGCCCGCGGATAAATTCTGCTGATTCTATGCTCACGACGGCGTCTGGAAACTGCTTTTTCAACTCTAAAAGCGCGCGGGTGCGGACGTATGGATTTATGTTCAGCAATAAAAGCGGAACTATTATCAGAATGCTCACGCCGACAATCGGTATGACCACTCTAAAAATAAACTTCAGCAGTTTAAATAATAGCTCGAACATTAACTATAGTACGTCAAGAAAAATATTTGGTTTGAGGCAATTAAACGCCGTTCTCTTCAGCCCAATCGCCTACTTGCTATTTTTTCCTGACGCCAATATGCAAAGCATCCACATTGCCGGAAGACGATAACGCATCGACCCGACAAATAACGATTGTATCCCGCTTATATATAGCGCCATCAGGATACATAGTAGCCAAAAATCCATTTTTTGAATAGACCACTTTGTATAATATATAGAGAAAAACCATAAAAGAATATACGGAACGGCAAATATGGTTCGAATAGAAAAGCTGGAGAACTCAGATTGGTTAGGAAAAGCCCGCCACGTTCTCCATAATTTGATTGCCGCTAACTGTAAGACCTTTTGTGGGTTCGATTTCGCCCAATTTAACGCGGTTCTTTTGGTAAATTCATTGATCTGAAGCTCTTGCTCAATATTGGCTACGGTTCCATCGGGTTTCGCGCTGAATTTCTCGTATATCTCTGGCATAAACGACATATCGCTTGAACCAACGCTGTTTGGATTTAAGCCGTCCATTAAAGAGGGTCCTGCCTGAAGCGTTGTAAAAATCCAATGACCGGAAATCTGGAAATTTCGATGCGCCCACGGAATTAAAACCAAAGTCGCGACGAAATACATCAGCAAACCCTGACAAAATCGCTTGAGCGAGCCGGATTTTGTGAAGATTCTGTATATTCCCAGAATTGCCAACGCGCCTGGAGTAAAAAGAATCCAGCCTGGTTTTACCAGCGTTGCCAAGCCGGCAAAAAGCCCCATCAAAATCGCGTCCGACCACCGTTGAGACGTAAAACACTTGACCCAAAAATAGATTTGCGCCAACATAAAAGAGCAAAAAAGAGTTTCCGACAGGATCATCGGGCTGATGAGAACAAATTCCGGATAAACCGCAGCAATCGAGGCGGCAATTATTCCCCCTTTTTCCCCTTTAACCGCCCGGGCGATGAGCCACGTCTGCCAAACGCAAACCGTCCCCAAAATCGCTCCTGCAATTCTGGCATAAAGAATCGGAACAGAGGTTCCAAAAACCGTCATAACCAGCGCCAAAAAAGCCGGATAGCCCGGCATGCGAAAGATTTGGCGACCGTAATACTCGTACGGCTCCCCTTGAGCAATATGTTTGGCAAGAGTCCAGTAACCGTCGCTGTCTCCATAGACAAATCCGCCATGAGCGTATTGGCAGTCCCAGTAAAGAGCCGCTGAAACTCGCAAAACAAGGGCGAGTCCTAACGCCAACCAGAGGTAAAAACAAGGGAGCCGATAAGTTGCTGCGACGTTCTGTTTGGGCATTAGTCTTTCTGCAACGGTTTATCGCGTCGATGAACAGGCGCGCAAACTACCATCAGAGCCAAGCCTACGCACAGTACAACAACCATATACGCCGTCATATATGCTGACCAGCCCGGAACCTGGAATTCGACATTGTTTTCTTCCTTAGCCTTGGCGGCAAAGCTTAAAACGGGCGTTAAAGCGACAAGCAGAAAGAAAACTATTTGGGGAATGCGTACTGACAGTTTTTTTAACATGGGAAAACGTTGTTGACCAAAGCCAACGGAATAATTGTAAAAGGTGGGTGATTTTCTTTAGTACCGAATTACATATATTATACACCGTTTAGGGACATTTTCAATATAATATCCCCGAAATAGGGAAAATTTAGGTCGAAAATCAGGAATTTCTCCAATAATCTAAAAGCATTTTATGAAAAACAATGTTTTTTTGGAATTTTTGTTGTATAATTATTGACAGCCGTACCAAAATAGGGCAAAATACAGAATATAAAGCGGTCATTTCCCTTTTACAATTCGTCTACAACCATTCGACCAATTATGCCAACGAAATACGAAAACAACGACTCAAACTCGACAACGCCTCCGATAGAATTCGGCAACGGCGAAAAGGACTCGTTGGCATCGATTGAATCAACCAAAACCGTTGAACTTAATCTGTCGCAACCGTCTTCGGTATCGATTCTTACAACGGCGCCTGTCAGTTTAGCCTCCTTGACGTCAAATTCGTCAGACGCAACGGTAATCCGCTCGCGAGACGCCAACGGCGTCAATTCGGATTCCAGTTCCGGTTCTGCGACTACCGCCAACCATAATTTTTCAAACGGCGAGCAAAATACAGAATCCAATTCCAAAATAGATCGTTCGGCATCGTCCATGTCGAAAGTAAAAATCGTCTCGGACAACCTTGCAGACAATCGTAATACGTCCAACGTCCAGCTGGGCGATTACATCATCATTGAATGCATCGGCGGCGGCGGGATGGGGCGCGTTTATCGGGCGCTGGACTCAAAATTAGACCGGTATGTGGCGTTAAAGGTTTTGGCTCCCAACCAGACGTCGGACGAGTTTAGAACGCGCTTTATCATCGAAGCCAAGGCGTCCGCAAGATTACATCATGACAACATCGTTACCGTTTATTCGTTTGGAGAATCCAACGGCTTAACGTATCTTGCGATGGAATACATTGCCGGCGTCAACATCCGGGACATCGTAACCAAAAACGGCCCCCTCCCTGTAGAAGACGTGCTGTCATACGCGATTCAGCTGGCGTCGGCGCTGGAACACATTAACGAAAAAGGGATTGTCCATCGGGACATCAAACCGTCCAACGTTCTCATTACAGACGACGGAACCGTTAAGGTTATTGACCTCGGATTAGCCAAAAACAACGCGGAACAGGCAGACGACCTGACCGCTACCGGCGTAACCCTTGGCACGTTTGACTACATCTCTCCGGAACAGGCGCGCGATCCGAGAAACGTTGACATTCGAGCCGACATTTATTCTTTGGGCTGTTCGCTGTTCTTTATGCTTACCGGTCAACCCCCGTTCCCCAACGGAACCGGTTTGCAAAAACTGCTCAGCCATCAGGGCGACAACGCTCCCAACGTTCAGCAATTTCGGTCAGACGTTCCAGACCGACTGGCGGACATCATTATGAAATGTATGGCGAAGAATGCCGATTTGCGTTTCCAGACCCCGCAAGATTTATCAAAAGCCCTGTTTATTGCCGCTGAAGAATGGGGGATGCGGCCAATGGGGATCTCGTTGGCAAAATGGCGTTTGCCGTCCATTTCCAGAATAAAACTCTGGAAAGAGCGGTTGTCGTGGCTTATCCCGATTTTAATTTTAATTTTTACTGTTATTGTATTGGACAGCGCCTGGAAACCGGACGAAAAGCAGCAGGAGTTTTTGGCAGACTCGCCGGGGCTAAAACGCGACGTCGTTACAAGCGACCTCTCCCCCGCCAAGTACAAAAATTCGATGTTTGGCTCCTACTCCAAGTTCCGCCCTGCAGTTCCTGCGGCTGAAAAAACAGAGGAGTCAACAACCAAGACAACAACCGAAATCGGCAGTAACGTTGTTCCCCCCAAATCGCCCGCCAACGAGACGCCTGGCTCAAAAGACGACGGCATAAAGCCGAATTCCCAAATCACAGAAAAGTCTCCGAAGACGGCGCCTTTAGAAAACGTGCCTCTCCCGACAGAAGACGTAGCAAGCCCGCCTTTAACCGAGGCGTTATCGGAAGACGCGGCAACCGAAAAACCCGCGTCGAACTTATTCCAGTCAGAGTCCGAAAACATTATTCCGTCCATAAGCATCGAAACGGATTAAAAAGGAGATAGAAATATACTGAAACGACTTGAGTTTTTCCGATGTTAAGCCTCTAGCTGCCAGCTTCCAGCTATTAGCTTGATAAATCTGATTCGTGCCTTATCGCAAGAAATAGAGATAACCAGGCTAGCGGCTAGTAACCAGGAGCTAATAGCTCATTTTTCGGGAAATTTCAAGTAGAACAAGTATATATTTCAGCAATCATGAGAGTTTACTTTCTTCTTGAAGACAGCCGTTCATTTTTTGAAACTCTGCCCTGTTGGCTGAGCATCTTAAAACCGACGTATCGACGCGTCCCGGAAATCAACCGCGTTTATAACGGGGACTGCTATGTGTTAAAAAGCGGCTGCGGTTTTCCACGAATTTTGGGCGTTGACCCGCACTCGCCGGCTCAAAATGTGCTGGGCGCCACAATAACTGACATCAATCGGTACGGCAACATCGACAGGCTTGTTTTGGTTTTCGACGCCGACGACGTTCGAATTGGAAAGCGGTATCGAATGGCAATCCAGGCGATTAAAAGCTATCCCGGCGGATTAAAATGCCCATTTAACATTTTTTTGGTAAACCATTGTTTCGAAACGTGGCTTTTAGGCAACCGGGACATGTACCCCAAGGGGCGAATTCCATACGAATTTGAACCCTTTGACGAATATTACAACGTCTCTACTCACGACCCGGAAAAGATGATGGGCGTTCGAGAATACCTTACAACGTCTCTATTCCACGCGGAATATTTACGCCAAATGCTTCTAACGCAAAAGGTCGTCTATTCAAAAAGAAATCCGGGAGCGGTATGCACCAGAGCGTACCTTGAAGCCCTGCGAAAAAGAGTTGTTGCGCTGGATGAAAATCACAAGCCTGAAGGGCACCTGAATTCTCTCAAACGATTCTTCGATTTTCTTGACAAGCTGTGATTTCGGCAACCCGCAGGGTAAATTCTTTGGCTATATTTACGTGGACAAATCCGAAATCGCAATTGCAGAATGCCTTTTTCATTATTTTTGAATTATTTCGCAATTTGCAGCCACAAACCCCTTGTAATCTGTCGTTGAATTGAATATAATAATCATTGGACATTGACTCCCATTGTTGTTAATGTTGTCAAAAAAGTATTACACAACAATTTGAAAAACGCCTGCCTTATTTCGCTGTGGTTTTTTACCACACAGATTTCGTTAGAGAGTCCGATTTATAAAGATATATCAGTATATACGCGATTAATAATATGAATGAAAATTCTATATTGAACCTTGCCAAATATACATCCGAAACAGATGAATATGGCATCTCTGATGCCACATTAAAGAATTGGAAAAAACTTAATACCAAAGCTGTAGGACGTCTGACAACACGTGCAAACAAGCGTAAGTCAAAAAAACGCGTTCTGCCGATGGAATATTTTAGCAACAAAGAGAATATTACATTTGTGCAGAATACTCTTGATTATATTGACGAAAACGGTATTGATATAACTTCTGCTATTCTTTCGTTAGGCATTAGTTTATTGAAAAATGCAAACATCTATAACTATTGGCACGTGACAGAAGTTTTAGAGGAATATACAGATATCACGGTAATTGATGAGTTAGCCGCGTACGCCCCGCCAACAGATGAATTTGACATTCTAGGATTGATTTATCAGTCTTATTTGCATGAAGGAAAGAAAAATATTATAGGCTCATATTATACCCCACAGAAAATAGCCTACAATATGACAAAAGATTTTGATTTATCAAACGGCAAATTATTCTTTGACCCTTGTTGTGGTAGCGGCGCCTTTTTGCTAACCATATCTGCAAGCGAACCTGATCAAATATTCGGTCTTGATAATGACAAAGTCGCTGTTCTGATTTCAAAAATCAATTTGTTGTTGAAATACAAAGATACAGAGTTTATACCACAAATCTATAGCATGGACTTTCTTATGGGTAACTCTATAATACAACAACACCCTATTTTTGAAAAGAAATTTGACTATATTGCAACAAATCCACCATGGGGAGCTATGGACGACTACCGCAATATCTTCGCCATAACATCAAAAGAAACATTTTCATACTTCTTTGTAAAAGCCTTTGAACAATTAAAGGAAAATGGCACTATTAGATTCCTTTTTCCTGAAGCAATTCTAAATGTTAAGGTTCACAAAGATATTCGCAAATTCATACTTGATCGAGCCGGACTTGTGAGCATAACAACCTATGATGATATGTTTTCTGGTGTGACAACAAAGTATGTCGATATCGAATGTGGCAATAACGCCGATAAAAGTACATTTACCGTTTATTCAGGTGAAAAAAAAAGAGCAGTTGAAATAAAAACCGTGTATGAAACCGAAAACCTTATTTTCAATTTGCTATCCGATGATGATTTATCAATAGTTAGGATTGTAAAAGAAAGGGGCAAATACTCTCTAAAAAACAGTACTTGGGCTTTAGGCGTTGTAACAGGCGATAACAAAGGTAAACTATTTCCTGAATGTCATGAGGGCATGGAAAAAATATATACGGGGAAAGAAATTCAGCCTTATGCATTACGCCCTGTAAAAAACTACATCCTGTATGACAGATTTAATTTACAGCAAGTAGCAAGAGATGAAATATACCGAGCGCCAGAGAAATTAGTATACAAGTTTATATCGAACAAGCTTGTGTTTGCCTACGATAATAGTGCGAGTCTTTTTCTCAACAGTGCAAATATCCTTATTCCGAATATTCCGTCGATGAGCTGTAAAACCGTTATGGCTTTTCTAAATTCTTCTTTATTCCAATTCATGTACATTAAGCTGTTTGGAGAAGTGAAGATATTAAAAGGAAATTTGATTGAACTGCCTTTCCCGGAAATTTCTGCTGAAGATGATGAAAAGATTGAGTTATTAGTTGATGAAATATTAGACGGTAATAGTGAAAAGCAGGAAGAAATCGATAATTATATTTTCTATGTCTATGGATTGACAGAGAAACAAATAACATATATTAGGAGAATGATAAATGGAAAAGTTGATTAAGGTACTCAAAACGCAAATTGCTGCTATGAACAAGGTGAACGGGAATAAATACAACCTAAGCGAAGATGTTTTAGACAGTCTGTATTCCGTCTACCCATTCAACAAGTTTGAGTACATCATTAGTCATTTGATCGGAACTGACACAATCACGTTACAACAATACCTGGATATTCGCAATAAATATTTGGAACGCAACAAATATCTGTATGTGTTTGAAATCACTGCACCTCGAACCTTTGGGGAGACGTGGGCACAGCGGCATCTAAATGAAGTAGTTCCCGAATTACAGCGCCCATCTACTTCCAACGACCCGGATTATTCCGGACAATATGACTTTTGGTATAATGGCATAAAGATTGAAGTAAAGGCATCAAGGGCAGTTCGGCGCAAAAGTGGAGATTCTTTGATAATCAAAGCGCTTTCCAGCGACTCAAAGTATGGGTTTGATATGAACTTCCAGCAAATAAAACCTGACTGCTGTGATGTTTTTGTCTGGATTGCAGTATGGCGTGATGTAATACGCTATTGGGTGCTTTCCAGTGATGAGGTCAAAAACAATCGTTATTACTCTCCTGGACAACATCGTGGAAATGTTGGTGAGGGGCAACTTTGGATTAAAGACACAAATATTGATGATTTTGACGAATATGAAGTAGGCGTGCGCAACATATTAGCAAAGATAGTTGAAAAGAGTGAAAAGCAGATTTGAAAAATGTCCATTTTTTGTTTTTTGTATTTTTTACCCACGATTTTGTTAGAAAGTCTTAAAAACAATCATGGATTTTTTATATATAATCTTTTGGATAACGCTTGTATATTGCTCGTACAAGCTGAAGAACGATTTCGTTCTTTTGGCTCGAATGGCGTTTGGAATTGCGTCTGACAACGCGAAAACGGCTGGCGTTTCAGACTGCTCCGAGATTGAGAAAACCGAATCTTCCGACGCGAACTCAGACATTGTCAGTTTCAATCGCTGGCGGCGAATTCTCAATTGCAGCTGGCTAATCGTTGCGGCAATAATAGCGATTCCGTTGATCTTTTCCTTTAATTCTCGATCGTCATTTTCATCTGGATTTATTGGAAATCTAAGCTCTTTTTTCAAGTATGAACGCCAAATAAGTGAAATTATTATGTTTCTATTGGAAAATGTTGCCGTATTTAGTCCAATTATTGCGGTTTGTCTTTTAGGCAGTCTGACTCGCCGGGCAATTAAAAAAGCGTTTGACGTCTGGCAAGCTGTCAGCGGTCAAAAAAACGAGTTGTATCAGTTTGGATTTCCTTCTGACAATCGTTTGAAACGAACGTTTTATAATTCAATTCTGATTGTCGGTTTGATTTTTATAGCGATTATTGCGTTCCTGATTGGCGCTTTTTCTTTATATCACGTTGGCAATTTAAATGGATGGAATTATCAAAGTAAATACTTGCTTTACTACGAGGGTTTATTTCCTGCAATTGCAATAAAATCCATGATGGCATGGTTTTTGGGTTGTCTGGTATGTAAGGGGTTATGGCAATTCCGCGTCGTCGAGATGAAAAACGCTGTTATCCAATCAAAAATGACGACGATAGATTCATCGATTATAAAAACCGATAGATTTGAATCGGCAAAAAACATCCTTCTTGCCTGCTTTTTATTGTTATTGTTTTGCAATCCTGTTTATACTCCATTCTTTGAAATTGTTACGAGGTTCTTGTCTTCTCATGGTTCTATAAAAATAAACAACATTATCTACAGTTGCCTTGGATTGCCAATAACATTTTTTCAGCTTTTATTATTATCGTTGCAAATTTTGTTTGGATTCGCTATTTTGAAGTATCTTTTTCAAACTTTATTCAAATCGGAATCCAAACGAAAGGGAGAGCCGTTGTCAACTTTTTTCACGGTCTTTACGGTTCTGTTTTTTTTGCGTATCGTACTTAGCATGTACAATAGACGTTACACCCCAGAACCAATGGGCGCAGGTTATGCATTCCTTTCTCTATTTGTCTTCAATATAATTTATGCCATTATAGGGCTGATTTGCGTTCGTTTGCAAGTTGTATCTCAAAAGCCCCGAAAAGTTCTCAACGCCTTGGCGATAGCCCTGTCGCTGGTAATAATTGCGCTGCCGTTTTGAGAAAAGAGCGCGCCGTCCAGAAAATCCAAAAATACGCCCATTTTTTCTACGAAATACTTGACAAAAATCATTTCTTTTGTACAATATATAATTGTAAGGTAGTATAAACACAGAATTATTTCATCAATGTTGTTATACTATTTGTCAATTTTAATTCCAATAATTTCGGCTAAATCGCCAGAAGGTATATGGTATTTTAATATGTTTTTTCATTATGACGTCAGCCCATCGACATGGTTTTACCTGTCTTCGTTGATGTTAATAGGCATCTTTTTCAAATTTTATCGAGCGATTTCTGTTCGAAATTTGGATTTGCTGTCTCTCCTTGTGTTCGGACCAAGCATGCTTATGCTTATGAACGGCTGTTTACCCGGCGGTTCAGACGTAAACGTCATAATGGGGTACATCGTCATTTTCTTAATGACCCTTTTATTCATAATCCGAATGCTGCTCGACTGCCTTATGGTTCGCCGTCCCCTCTTGGAACCTAACCTGAACTCGAGCGGTCTGCGATTTACGTGCATATCCTTGGCGCTCTTCCTGGCGGGGTCAATTGCCATTACTGTCAGTCCGTTGGAGATTCATAACAACTCTCCGGAAATGGAGAATTTTATTAAACACCCTACTTCTTTAGAGGGCGCGTTACGAATAGAACAGCTTACCCATGCGGCAAACAACCCCACGCATCCGCGCGTTGAACGCGGTCCGGGCTATCCGTGGTTTCAGGAATATGCGCTCAAATCGCGCGATAAATCCCAACCAGAGCCGACGCAGACAAACGGTTCCGAGTCGCAACAGGCGCCAATTTCCACTTCCGAGGAACAGGATTCTGCTTTAATTACGCCGGAATCGCCAGAAAATACAGAGGTTTCTGTTTCACCGCAAAAACCGGTGTCCGTATTTAACGAATCGCAGGTGCACTGGACAAAATTCTTCGCGGTTATCGGGCAGCTTGTTATTATCGCTGGCATTGTCGCTGTTGGAACGTACCACTTTGGCAACTTCGACTCCGGCGTTGCGGCGGCAGTTTTCTATCTTTTGCTGCCGTACTGTTATCAATTCCAAACGCGTTTAGATCACATCATTCCCGCTGGATTTATCATCTGGGCGGTTGTATTTTACCGACGCCCATGGATTTCGGGGTTACTGCTTGGTTTTGCGACGTCTTTGATATACTATCCATTCTTCCTGATTCCCCTTTGGATCGGTTTTTACTGGCGCCGAGGAGCGATTCGGTTTACGATTTCGCTCATTGCGACGGTAACTATTATGGGACTGTCAGTACTGATTTTTTCACATAATCACGAAGAGTGCGTCAGCAACATGCTCAATATGATGGGGTTTGCCGGTTTGTTTATAAACCAGCCTCAAGGTTTTTGGGAAATGGTTGCGCCAGATATAACCTATAAAATCCCGATAGTAACAACGTTCTGCGGCTTGAGTTTCAGTTTGATTTTCTGGCCGCCGCAAAAGAACCTTGGCGTTCTGCTCAGTTGTTCCGCTGCCATTCTTATGGGCGCTCAGCTTGTCCATCCATTCCAGGGCGGGCTGTATATGGCGTGGTATTTGCCTGTTTTGATTCTGGCTATTTTCCGTCCGAATCTGGAAGACAGAGTCGCTACGTCGAGCGTGTTTGAAAGCCGGTTCCGAATCATACCGCGAGCGCCGCAAAATACAAATCCTCCGGAAAACGCAGAAGCGAACGCTTGATTATCACTGAGGTTCCCCCCTGTTTATCGCTTATGTTTATTTTCAAATAAAACCGAATCACCAAGATTTTATTCCAATGAACATAATTCACCCTACGATTGTCTGTATTAGCGTATTTGTTACATCTTTATCACTCGTTTTGAATGGAAACATTCAAACGCAAGCCGCGCAGGAACAGCGGTTATCGGTCATTTCTTTGAACGAACTCAACGCCCTGCCCTCTCCCGCGTGGATCGCTCAGAAATCCAAAGCGCTTTTGGCTCTGCCAGACCTCGGCGCGGCGGAACTGACGAAGCTGTACGAACTCAAGTCCAGCGAAAAACAGCCCTTGGCGGATTCCATAATAGCAGAATTGATCTGGAAATCCTGCGCCAGCAAAAAATGGAACGACGCTCTGTGCGAGCTGGCGGCAAAGCTGATGTCCAGTCCAGACCCGGTTGCTGTCATGTACGCTCAATGGGCGATTGAAATTCGCATCGGGTACCAAAACAGCCAAAACGTTGCCGTCTGGACGGAAGACATGGAAAACAAGCCGAACTGGTTTACCGTCTGGCTGCAATTCCCGGTTGAACGCTATCCGGAAATGGACTACTGGCGCGTTTGCTCTATGCACTCGGTTCATCGTACGTTGGCGTCCCTGCATTCATCCGCGGACAAGTACCTTCATAGAACGAAGGGAATCTACGCAGAAATTTTCGATCAACCCGTTTCCGACCGGCAGATTCAGGCGCAAAAAGACATGCAAGCCGCTCTGGACGCTCACAAAGCGGTTAAAGAATGTAACGACATGTTTACCGCTCGTCAGTTGTACACTCAATTCCGACTGCTGACCCGAAAAGTCGTTTTGGCAAACCCGGCGCTGGACTTCGATGAGATATTGTTTACAAAACGGTATTCCAACCATGGGTTGAGAAATATTACGGGGTCGCAGTACCCGCACAGCCACAAACCCGGCGGGGACTTGTGCATCAAGACAGGATTCGAGCCGACGTCGCCTGTTCGCGGCATTCTCAACGGTCAGCTCGGTCCAGGGCACGTTCACGGAACCGACTTGAACTGGGACGCTGACAAGGTAGTTTTCGGCTACGCCTGTCAGCCGGTTTGGCCCCTGGCCCATCCGACCCATCAAAACGACGCCCATCATTTCTTCGATATGCGAAAAACAACGCCGCCGTTGCATCTGTATGAAATCAATCTGGACGGAACCGGCTTGCGCCAGATTACCGACGACCCGTTCTGGGGCGACTTTGAACCGACGTACGCCCCGGACGGCTCGATTATCTTCGCCTCAGACCGCTCCGGGCGCAGCAGCATGTGCGGCAACTTTCAGGCGGATCACACCGTTATCAACCTGTACCGCTGCAATCCGGACGGCTCCGACTTGCGAATGATCAGCGACAACAAAGACATCGACCGATATCCCCACTCGCTGGACAACGGCTTGATCGGGTACACGCATTGGGAATATCAGGAACGACATTTCTTCGATACGCACAGTTTCTGGACGATTCGCCCGGACGGGACGTATCCTGAAGCGGCGTATAAACAGCATATCACCGCCCCGTTTGGATTCCGCGACACGCGATCCATTCCCAATTCCAACAAATACGTAACCGTTGCAACCGGACATCATACCTTGGCTTACGGTCAGATTGTTATTTTTGACCTGCTCGGCGGTCCCAACGACGAGAAGCACATGTGGACTGTTACGCCCTACATCGCGACCGGGGAAGGTCCCGCGCTGACGCGCGCCGTGCCGCAAGGCGGCGTTGTCGACAACGTCGGGCGATTCTCCGGACCGTACCCGCTGTCGGAGACGTCGTTTTTGGTCTCGTATTCCAGCCATGTCCCCAATTTTGACGGCAAGCTGGGCGGAGATCAAATGTTCGGCATTTTCCTCATCGACGTCTACGGGAATAAAGAGCTCATTCATCGCGACCGGCTTCTGTCCTGCGATTTCCCGACGCCGATTAAAAAGCGTCCGGTTCCGTTCGTCGTTGCCGACGGGCGAATGAACAAAGAAAAAGACGCCTACCCGGTCTGTTACATTGAAGACGTCCATAAAGGGCTGCCGGAGTCCGAACGCGGCAAGGTGAAGTACATTCGGATTCTTCAGCACGTCGGCTGGCCGCTGGACGACCAGATCGGCGCGATGCGCTGGGTCTTTGGCGACGCCGGCCGCCGTGCGTACGGGTTCTGGTCATGGGCGCCGACACGCGTTCTGGGAACCGTTCCGGTCGAAGACGACGGTTCGGCAAACTTCTACGTTCCCGCCAAGACGTCCGTTTACTTTGAAGCTCTCGACGAAAACAAGATGGAAATCCGCCGCATGCGCTCTCAGGTTACGTTAGAACCGGGCGAACGCCGCGGCTGCATCGGCTGTCACGAAACGCGTCCGACCGTCGTTGCCGCTCAGCCCGGCTCCATTCCAAAAGCGTTCCGGCGCTCGCCCAGCATTCCCGTCGAACCGAAATGGGGAAACGATGCGCTCATTTCTTACGAAGATCACATTCAGCCCATTTTCGACAAATACTGCACTTACTGTCATAACGAGGAGAAGATGTTAGGCAATTTGAACCTTGAAGGGACTCGCAATCCGCAGACGCAGTTCCTCCAGTCGTTCCACAGCCTGTTTCCGTCCAACGACGCCAAACTATTGAGCGTTCAGACAAAGGTCAACCCGGAAACCGGCAAGACGGAAAAGGTTCTGCCGATGGTCTGCGTCTCGAACAAGCACAGTAACGGGTCGATTTCCCAGCCGTACGCCTACGGGTCAAACGTTTCCCGGTTGACGCGCGTTCTGATTGACGAGCCAACGCACAATGATATTCGCACCCAAATGGACGAAGAAGATTGGGACGCTTTGGTTTCGTGGATAGACGCCAACGCGCCGTATTACGACACGTTCTACAACCGCCGACCGAAGGAAGGTCCTGCTCCAATTCGCAACATTAAAAAGACGTTTCCAATAAATATGCCCAATCGGGAGAACTGATAGTTTAGGAACTGCCGGCGGCGAGACGCCCTCTCGTTCGCTCCGCTCACACCAGGGAACTAACGTTCCCGGCTCGCCTATATATTTTCCGCGCTGGAGCCAACAACGCCCCTATAAATTCTATTATAACCGTTAAATATTGCTCATATACCTTAATATTCTTATTTTTTTCTCAAATTTTTTTATTTTCATGTTTGCAATTTACAAATTCTTGTGTATAATTAATTATAATGATGTATGGTCGCGTATTTTGCCGATTCATAAAAAGGCAACGTTCGTTTAGAAGACAAAATAAACGTTCACATATTTCCGTATATAATTAAGTAATTATGACTAACTCATCAAAACGTTCCGCACTATTCTTTTTCCGCATTTTAACGCAAGGTCGCAAACTGGCGCCAGCGCTTTTAACGGCGATGTGTCTTTCGTTTCCCATTGGAGCTTCCGCAGAAACGGTAAACGTAAACGGCATGAACGATAGTTCAAATTACAACGACGTTGACATTGTCGATACGCTGGGGAAAGCCAACTATTACCATAAAGGAACCATTTCTGGGACATCGTCGCTGACTGTTACCGCGCCACAAAATCACTCTGATTATCGCCAATGGCTACAAGGAACATACACGTTCACCGGGCCGATTAACGTAAATAGCGGTCAGTTGCTGGTTCAAAACGGTAAACTGCAGTCGAAATCCATTAATCTTAACGGCGGCGATATGTACGTTATGTATTCAGATTGCTTGCCTCACGATGCGGTGGTAAACGTTGGCGCCGGGACAATGTTAGACGTCGAAAGCGGTGGAACCAATATCGTTGGCGCTACAATCAACGTTGCCAGCGGTGGAAGTTTTCGCATGGCAGGTTCGTCAATCAACAATGCCAACGAACCAATAACGCTCAACATTGCTGGAACTGGTAGACCATCCTCGGTAAGCGGAAGACACAACGCCCAAGGCGCCATTGTTGGCTATCACGGCAACGCAGACTTGTTCCTTCACGCTAATATCAACTTAACGGACGATGCGACAATATTCCTTAACAACATGAGCACCGGCAGACAGTTCATTCTTCGTGGAACGCTTACCGGCTCATCAACCCTAACAATAGCTTCAGACAACGCCGGCAGATGGATTACGTTCCAAGGCGGGGATACCAAGATGGATTTATCAGCGTTTTCTGGCAATTTCGTTGTTGATTGCGTTAAGGGGCGATTTTGGTCCGATTCTCTTGGAACAGGTTCCAATATTACGGTTCAAAATTCCGGAACGGCGTTTTTTAACAATACCGCCGCGATGGAAAACTACACCGGAAGCTTTACTATCAATAACGGAACAATCGAATTGCAAGCCGCAGGGAAATTAAACAATCTTTCCGGTAACGGAACTGTTACCATTGGCGACAACGCTACGAAGCTTAACAATACTGAAGACACAACATTTGCCGGGGTCATTTCCGGCAGCGGCGCGATTACCAAAATCGGGTCAGGAACGCTGACGCTTTCCGGCGCCAACGCCAACACCGGCGCGGTAACCATTTCGGAAGGAAATATTAAACTTGCCAACTCCTCAACGACTGGAACGGGAACAACAACCGTAGCCGCAGGAACAACGCTTGAAATCGCAACAACAGAAGGTTCATCACAAACATGGTCAGGCGGAATTATTAACGGCGACGGTACGTTAAAAGTTACCGGCGGCGGGGCGTTTACAATTCCGATGGAAAAGATGCAAATCAGTACTAGCGGAAAAATCGTAGCCGACGGGTCTGACATTACAATGAACACCCTTAATGGCACATTTGCCGGGAAAAATATCGATATTAACAACGGCGGCTCCTTCAATCTGTCTGGCGGCGGAAACATTTGGCTCTCCAACCAAGCTATTATTACCTTTGACGAAAATGGCGGTGGAACCTTTAGCACAGGTTTTCGAACAGATGGAGTAACGAATGTTGTCAATAACTCTGCCACAACGTTTACTACTAACGGCGGGGCAACCAATTACATTGTCGGAACAAACGGATTCAATTTGCACAACAATAGTTTAACGTTTAACGTCGCTAAAGGAACTTCAGAAGATGGAATTGATCTGGAAGTTTCCACTTATCTATGGAACACCCGTGGGCACGGTTTTTTCAAAAACGGCAAAGGAACGATGCTCATGACGGGAACCCCCGAGTACGTCAACTCTTATAATGGGGGTACAATCATTAATGAAGGTAAGCTTATCATTAGCGGTTCCGCGACAATGGGAGAGAGTTCTGTTGCTGTTAACGCCAACGGAACTTTGGAATTCGCCTACGATGCTGATAAATCCCTTGGCAACAGTATTTCCGGTTCTGGAAAGATTGTCAAAACGGGCGATAACAAAGTTACTTTTACCGGTCCCAATACGTTTACTGGAAACTTGGATATTCAAGGCGGAACGCTTTCCACGTTGATAAACGGAACAAACAAGAATTTTAATATCGCCAAACTTTCTGGTTCCGGTATTTTGGAATTACGATTGGCAAGCGGCAGCAGCGATGCGAAACTGCCGAATTTGGTCAACGATAACTTTACTGGCGTTATCTCTCTGGTTCAGGAAGGTTCTGCCAGCAGCACGAAAATCAATACTGGCGGTAATACCTTTGAAGGGTTCACGTTCAAGCTCAATCCCGGAACAACGATTTTTGTTACAAACGAACTCAAAGCCGACGTTTTACTCGCTGGCGGAAACGGCAACAGCGAAAATCGCGGCTCAATGCGAATTGCTAATCCCGTCAGCGGCAATTTGACGCTCTTGGATAATTCCAATATCGCTTTTGATTCTCTTCAGACCGTTTCTGGAGACATTAGTTCAGGCGCCGCAAGCGGTCAAGCGGTAACGTTATTCATTAACGGCAAAACCGATGGAACGACGTTAACAAACAGCAGAAGCAATGGCGCTTATACCGGAGACGTTTCCGATGGTTCAACCGGTTCAAGTTTGGGAATTACCGTTTGTTCTCAAACGCAGACTTTTTCTGGGAATTTGTCATACACCGGCGCGACAACGATTAATTCCGGCGCCGCGATTACGCTTACCGGCGATGGAGCCAATCTGGCTGCCTCCAGAGCCGCGGTCGTCAACGGAACGCTCAACTTCAACAATTATTCCGGCGAAGCCGACATGCAGTTGAACAATCTGTCTGGAAGCGGCGCAATCAACGGAACAGACAAGAATCTGGTTCTCAACAATACGAATAACACAACCTATACCGGTACAATTAACATCGGAACAGGCGCTCTTACCAAAGACGGCGAAGGAAAGCTTACTCTGCAGGGAGAAGCCGGGGCGATAACGGCTGGCGCCTATGCAATCAACGAAGGCGTTTTGTCGATTGACATCCCTGGCGGCATCGGAACTCCAAATTCAATTGTTATTGAAGAACCCGGTACGCTGTCAATCAATTTCGGACCCAATAACAAATCCTTTAACGCCCAAAACCTTTCCGGCTCCGGCGTTTTGGAAGCGTTGATTTCACAAGGAACGGGCAATTTGCAATTGACCAATTTAACGACAAGCGATTTTACTGGCTATGTTTCGCTGGTCAATAACGGCGCCACGGACAGCAGCAAACTTTATTCAAACGGTCAATCGTTTGAAAACGCTACCATTATTATCAATCCGGGAACGACTCTCTATTTTGAGCATGGGGAACTTAAAGCAGACGTTTTCGTCGCTGGGAACGGTAACTCTGAAAACCGCGGGGCGTTACGAATTCGTAATATCATGAGCGGCAATCTTACCCTTATGGATGATGCGTCCATTGCTTTTGACACGGTTCAGACCGTTTCCGGAAATATTGCTTCAGCAGCCGCAAGCGGTCAAGAGGCAACGTTATTTATTAATGGCAAAACAGATGGAACAACTATAACAAACAGCAGAAATTCGGCTACGTTTAGCGGCGACATTTCCGATGGAACGACGGGATCGAATTTGGGTATAAGAGTTTGTTCTCAGACACAGACTTTTTCCGGCGATTTGTCTTATACCGGCGCGACGACTGTCAATTCCGGAGCTGCAATGATTCTTACCGGCGACGGCGCCAATCTGGTTAATTCCAGCGCCGCTATCGTCAACGGGACGCTAGATTTCTCCGGCTATACTGGGGAAGACGCCATGACGTTAAATAATCTTACTGGAACTAACGGTACAATTACCGGCGGAAACAACGATTTGATTCTCAATATTGCAGAAGACTCCTTCTATTCCGGCAAGATCAATATTGGAACCGGAACGCTTACCAAGAAGGGCGAAGGCAATTTGAAACTCCTGGGAGCCAACGATGGCGACTTGGTTGCCGGAACGCTCAACGTTGACGAAGGACGCTTGGACGTCAAAGAATACTTTACAGGAAACATTAGCGTTAAATCCGCTGGAATTCTTTCACCGGGCAACTCCATTGGAACTCTGCGAGACACCGGCGACATTGCTCTTGACGGCGGTACGCTGCTGATGGAAATCGCAGGACCGACAGCCGCTGACAGCGATCAGCTGTTTGTTACCGGCAACCTGAGCTTAACGGACCGGTCAACCATTTTGTTGCAGTTTACAGATGGCTATTCACTCGCTCCAAACGCTTCATTTGAAGTTATTCTGGACGCCGCCAATAGCGAAAGCGTTATCGATAGCGTACTGGGCAGCATTGATTCCTACTATTTCTCCGGTTTGAGCTACGGATTAAACGCCGATGGCTTCTGGGCGATTTCCGGTCATGTAGACCCCAACGCCGTTCCGGAACCGTCCACGTGGGCGTTGCTGATTCTCGGCGCGCTTGGATTGTTCTTCACTCGTAAATTCAAAACGCGTCAATAATATTAGTCAGCAATGACCATTGAACGATGTTTACAGTTGTTATTGGGCAGTCAGATTATTCTGGCTGCCCTATTGCTCTATATTGGGCAGGGAGTATTCTGGGTAGTCCCTTGCGTTGCGTTTTTTGTTCTAGCCTCCTTTCTGATAGTAGACAAATACAAACTTTTTCATCTTGGTTCTTTCTGGCTTAACCTTTTGACAATTCTGGTAACGGGCTTTTGCGTTTACGATATGTTTTTTAACATAGCGCCGTTTCAGCTGGTAATCAGCGCCGCCAACGGATTGCTGTTAATCGAGCTGATTTTGCTTTTGCGGCAAAAAACATTTCAGACCTATTGGCTCTTATTTTTACTGAGTTTTTTTCAGGTAATCGTCGGCGCGGCATTTCGCCAGCAAACCAGTTTTGGTATTTTGCTGTTTCTTTTTATGGGCATCGCCTTGGCGACGCTGATAACTCTAACGTTTTATCGTCAATCGGAAGATTGCGACTCAAGCATGACGCGCATGCCGCTGTCGCTTTCATTGGCAGGGCGATTTGCATCCATCGGCTTGTTTTCGATTTTCGTTAGCGTCCTGTTTTTTTTGCTTATGCCCCGGATGGGAGAAGGCTTCTTTCTAGGAATTCCCGGTCGGCATGGTGGAAACAGACCGGCAACCGTTGGATTTAACGACGTTATTCGACTGGGCGATTTGGGACCAAGTCAAAAAGACTCGTCCACCGTTTGCCAGGTTTCGTTATTCCAGGGGAATTCGTCAACCTTTGCCCAGAGAACCCGGCAGCTCTATCTGCGAGGGGTTACCCTCAACGTTTATTCAGATCGTCAATGGCGGCGCGAAAATCAGCCTAACCGGGAACTGATCCCTCAACCGTCGCCTATGCTCAAACGGTTCGCAAATTTGAAGACCGCCCCTGACCAACCTTCTCAGGACGATGAAAATTCTAACCAGAACCTGACAACGCGAATCGTGTATAACGTCAATCCAACCCGGCATCTGGACGCCTTTGCCGTATGGCCCTTTTACCCTCGAGACCTTGTTCAATTCCGAATTGCGTTTACGTTCAACGCGCGCGATCAACGACTCAAATGCCGGGAATTTTTTACCCGCCAGCCGCACAGTTATGAATTCTATTCGCCGTCCGTTCAGTATGGAACTCAGGTAGAATGCACGCCTAAACTGTTTCCACAAGCCTTTACGCCATTGTTACAAATCCCCCAGGACGATCAGGGCGCTTCTCTTGTTCCGAGCGCAAAAAAGCTGGCTTTGGAATGGCTTGAAGAAGCGGGGTTGTCAGTCGAAAACGACGGCGTAGAAAAAGTGGCGCGGCAGCTGTGCCGAAAATTGCGCGATTCGGGAGAGTTCGTCTATAGCGTCAATCCTCAATCCAGAATCAGAAGCCTCGATCCTTTAGAGGACTTTCTTTCCGAACATAAAGCGGGGCATTGCGAGTTCTTTGCCTCCGCCTTAACGATGATTTTAAGAAGCGTGGACATTCCAGCTCAAGTTGTTGTCGGGTACGTTACAGACGAGTACAATAAATACGGAAATTATTTTACCGTCCGGCAACGGCACGCTCACGCCTGGGTTGAGGTCTGGGTTCCTCCAACGCAGCTTGACCTCGACTACGACGCTCCAACGCCGGCAATTGTAACAGCAGATAATTTCAATTCTTATAAAAAAACATGGACTCAACGCGACTGGCGGTACGGCGCGTGGCTCCGTCTGGATCCTACGCCGTCTGTCAGCGAAGAAGAAACAAGAGTTAACGCCATTTTAGATTGGTTCGGAAGTTTATTCGACTGGATGAACGTTCAGTGGGAAAAATACGTGATTAAACTGGACTCTAAAACGCAGCAGGAACAGGTTTACGAACCCGTTTGGCGATTCTGGGAAGACGCCCCCTTTGGTCGTTGGATGCACAAATTTTTCCGAAACCTTTCGATCAAAAAAATTGTTACCGTCTTGATTTTAATTTTTATTGCGTTATACTGGATTAGAAGGGCAATAAAATTCATTTCCCACCTGTTCCGACAGTACTGGATGTACAAGAACTCCGGGACGGCTCCCATTGAGGCGAGAATTGATTTTTATCGACGTTTTGAGAATGCTCTCAAAAAGCGTGGATTTACCCGCCAGGCTAACCAAACGCCTCTCGAATTTGCTCAAGAGCTGGAAAATATGCCCTCATTCGCTAACTGGGCAATTTCACCAACGGAAATTGCGATGAGTTACTATGCCGTTCGATACGGGGGACAAACAGTTTCTGCGCTATGGGTCAAAGAAGTCATGGCTCAACTAAAAGCCGCTAACGCTTAGAACTTCGCTCTACCTGTTCGTCCAACGAAAATCGACGACAAAACTTTTTGCATATTTACAAAATCTTTTTTGACAAATTATAATATGAAGCATTTATTAAATATACTGACGCTTGTCGCGGCTCTGTCGACGTCTCTCCTTGCAGATGAACCGGCAACGGCGGAAAAACAGTCCCTGTTCAGAACGCCGGTATTTCTTCAGATTCCGTCTGAAACGTCGATCGGGGCTGTGTGGGGAGTCAATGGACCTGCGGCAGGGTTCGTCGAGTATTCCACCAAGGAAGACATGTCGGACGCGAAAAGAGTTTACGCTTGCGTTCCGCCCCTGCGGTCGATTCAGGAAAAGGTTCTCTCCGTCAGAATTCGCGGCCTGGAACCGAACACAAAATATTACTATCGCGCCGCGACCATGTCGGTAAGTTATCCCAACGCGTATAACGTTAAAGTGGGAGAGCCGGAATTCAGCCCTGTTCGTTCCTTTACCACGATGGGCGAAAAAGCCCGGTCGGCGTTTGCCGTTATCAATGACACTCATTCAGAAATTGACACACTCAAAGCGATTGATAAAAAGCTCAAAGCGCTCAATCCGCCGGTTGTAATTTGGAACGGCGACACGGTTCACCAGTTGAAGTCGGAAGACGAAGCCGTTAACAATTTACTCTATCCCGGCGGGTGCGCGATTGCGGAGAATTACGCCTTTCTGTTCGTTCCCGGCAACCACGATTTCCGCGGGTCATGGGTCAGAAATCTGGATACGGTTCTGCTAACCCGGAACCCGGAAGAAAAAGATTCCAAATACTGGGCGCTGGGACGAAATTTCGCCGTTCGTCAAGGCGACTTTGCCCTCATCGGCATGGACACAGGCGAAGACAAGCTCGACGCCCATCCGGCGTTTAAGGGCTTGGCGGAGTTCGAGCCGTATCGGGAACAGCAAACGCAATGGCTCAAAGAGACGCTGGAACGTCCGGAAATCAAGTCTGCGCCGTACATTGTCGTATTCTGTCACATTCCGCTGTTCAACTCCAACCCCAAAGCAACCAGAGGGGACAGCTTGAACGGCGCTGCTGCCTGGCACAAACCGTCCGCTGACATGTGGTCGCCGTTGTTTGTTCAGTACGGCGTTCAGGCGGTTATAACCGCTCACAATCACCGGTTCCGTTACGACGCTCCAACGGAAGACCGTCCATGGGCACACTTCGTCGGCGGAGGAAGAACGCTCAACCCTAAAGGCGATTCCGCTACCGTCTTTCACGGCGTCGTTGAAGACGGAAAAATGGTTCTTCGCGTTTATAAAGTTTGCGATGATTCTGTTATTGGAAAATATACGTTTGAAAAACGAAAGCTGCTAGTTCCTGGCTTCTAGCCCTTAGCTTTTGTTTTCAGTTCTTGGCTTTATCTACTAACCCCCAAACTAGTAGCTAGTAGCTAATAGCTAAAAACTCCTTACCCCCTTAATTACTGCCATGAAACACTTACTATCCTTACTATTCCTCGTCGCCTTTTCGGCTCCCTTGTACGCTCAAGACGCGGCAGCGCCAGAAGCAGAAACAAAACCTCAGTCGATCTTTACAACCCCGGTCGTTCTTCAGATTCCGTCTGAGACGTCAATCGGCGCAGTCTGGGGGGTCAACGGTCCCGCTGCCGGATTCATTGAATATTCCACCAACGAAGACATGTCAGACGCGAAAAGAGTTTACGCCTGCGTTCCGCCGCTGCGATCGATTGAGGAAAAAGTTCTTTCCGTTCGGATTCGCGGCTTGGAACCAAACACAAAGTATTACTACCGAGCCGCAACGATGCCGGTGGACTATCCCAACGCCTATAAAGTTACCGTAGGCGAGCCGGAATACAGCCCTGTCCATTCGTTTACAACCTTGGGCGAAAAAGTCCGCGCGTCGTTTGCCGTGATTAACGACACGCACGCCAACTTCCCAACATTTAAGGTTCTGGACAAAAAGGTCAAAGAACTCAATCCGTCAGTTTTGATCTGGAACGGCGACACGGGGGAAATGTCCACGGAAGAACACGCTGTCCAAACGTTGCTCAATCCCGGCGGATGCGCCATTGCTGAAGATTACGGCATTCTGTTTGTTGCTGGCAACCACGATTTCCGCGGTCCGTGGGTTAGAAACCTCGACAAGGTTCTGATTAAACGCAACCCGGAAGAACGCGATTCCAGGTACTGGTCGCTGGGACGAAACTTTGCCGTTCGGATGGGCGACGTTGCCCTTATCGGTTTGGACACCGGCGAGGACAAGCCGGACGCTCACCCGGTTTTCCAGGGCTTGGCGGAATTCGAACCGTATCGAGAACTGCAAACCCAATGGCTTAAAGAGACGCTGGAACGTCCGGAAATTAAAAACGCGCCGTTTATTGTCGCATTCTGTCACATTCCGATTTTCGACAAGAATCCCAACGCCAATCCCGGGGACATCTTGGACGGATTCGCCTCTTGGCAAAGACCGTGTTCCCAGATGTGGTCGCCTTTGTTCAAACAGTACGGCGTCCAGGCGGTCATTACCGCTCACATGCACCATTTCCGCTATGACGAGCCAACAGAATCCCGCCCGTGGGCGCAGTTCGTCGGCGGCGGACATGCGTTAGTTGACCGCCGCGACGTCGCCACCGTTATCAGCGGAACCGTTGAAGACGGAGAACTCGTTATTCGCGCTTATAGAATGAGCGACGATTCTGTTATTAAAGAAGTTAAATTTGAGAAACGAGGGAACTGAGCTGCTAGCTGCTAGCTTGTTGATTTATGTTTCAAACCGTAACTGCCAGAACTACGATTGCACTAGCTAATAGCTAGAAGCTCGTAGCTTAATATTATGACTATTAAAATCCAAACTATAACCGACTCCGACATGGCGCAAAATGCGTACATCGTCAATCTGGACGGTTCTTCAGAGTGCATCGTTATCGATCCCGGCATGTCCGGCAAAGAGATTGTTGCAACTCTTGAGTCGCAGCAGCTTAAACCCGTTGCCCTTTTATGCACTCACGGGCATTTTGACCACATCGGAGGACTAAACCATCTTCGTGAGGCGTTTCCGGGCGTGCCAACGTACATCGGCGCCAAAGACGCTGACAAGCTTGAAAAACCGGATGGCAATCTGTCCGCTCATTTCGGAGTAAACATCACATTCCCCCCAGCGGAAAAGACGGTAAACGACGGCGACGTTTTGACCTTAGCCGGGCTGGAAATTGAGGTTCGTGAAACGCCGGGACATTCTGCCGGACACGTTATTTACATTCTGCGGGACAACGCAAATGCCGATTTGGTAAAAACAATTGTCTTTTCCGGCGACCTCCTGTTCGCAGAAAGCATTGGTCGTTCCGACTTTTACGACGGCAACTTTGAACAACTGATTCAAAGCATCAGAACGAAAATCCTCACGTTGCCGGACGACGCAGAGGTTTATCCCGGACACATGGAAAAAACAACCGTTGGACACGAACGCGTTTATAATCCGTATGTTTAGTTGCTAGCTGCTAGCCGCTAGCTTGATGGAATGAAGTTCCTGCCCAAACTGCATGAACGACGAATTAACAAGCTAATAGCTAGGAGCTAGTAGCTAATAGCTATTTTCAGAAATTTTAAAAATTTTCTGAAAATTGGGGTTGTACTATTTTGGACTTTGGTGTATATTAGAGCCTTGTCCGTTTGACAAGGTCGGTTCCTGAGAGGAATTAGGCTGTTCCGAAACCAGCTTTTTCGGATGCAAAACCTCATCTCCTCTCGCCCGTGCGGCTTCGCACTTGGAAATATGTAGCCGATGTTTTATTCAGACGAAATAAAAGAACAGATTCGCGAGAAAATAGACATTGTCGACCTGGTCGGCAAATACCTCCCCTTGCATCGTCAAGGCAGAGGATTTGTAGCTCGCTGCCCGTGGCACGACGACCGTAAACCGAGTTTGCAGGTCAATCCGGAACGACAGTTGTTTAAGTGCTGGGTTTGCGACATCGGCGGCGATATTTTCTCTTTCGTCATGAAGATGGAAGGCTGCGAATTTCAGGACGCGGTGCGAATTTTGGCAGACATGGCAAACATCGAATTGCCTCAATCGCCCCAAAGATCGTCAGGACGTTTTCGGCATCGGCAATACGACCCATCCGAGGCTCCAGAAGAAGCGGACGCCTATGAACCAAGTCCGGAAGAACTCAACGGTCCGCTGTTAAACGCCAAACCAACATCGTCGGGCAACGGTTCGTCCAATACACAAAACATTTCACCGGAAACGGAACCCGCTCTTCCTTCGGAAGATGCGCCTAAAATAAATAACGAGAGTAACGAGAATACACAAAGCGCCTCGAATCATCCTCTCGCCACCCCTGCCCCGCAGCCCACAACTAATTCAAAGTCAACGCCGCGGCAAACGTTGTTCAAAGTTTTGTCGTGGGTCGAAAAGCAATATCACGAAAGTTTGCTTTACGACCCGTTAGGCGAACGAGCCAGAAAGTATTTGCACGATCGCGGCATTACAGACGAAAGCATCGAGAAATTTCAGCTCGGGTACTGTCCAGAACCTCAAAACTGGATGGTTAACAAAGTCAATAACGTCCCCAACAGAATCCGGCTCCTGACGGAAGCTGGTATTTTATCGCCCGGGAATTACGGCGGTATTTACGACCGGTTCAGAGATCGCGTCATGTTTCCCATTCACAACGCAATGGGGCAATGCATCGCTTTCGGCGGTCGAATGATGGACGACACAACCGTTGCCAGCAAAGCCAAATACATCAACTCGCCGGAAACGGCTCTGTTTTCAAAACGAAAGCAGCTTTACGGTTTGGACATTGCCAAAACGTCCATGACGCGCAGTCGCCGCGCGTTGGTCGTCGAAGGCTATATGGACTGTATCGTGTGCCATCAGTTTGGGTTTACCGATACCGTTGCCGTTTTAGGCACCGCCTTGGGTTCCAAACATATAGAAACATTGCGGCGATACGCAGACACCGTCGTCCTGATGCTTGACGGCGACGCCGCGGGGCAGAAAAGAACCAATGAGGTTTTGGAACTGTTCATTTCCCAAAATATGGAGTTGCAGGTTGTAACTCTGCCAAAAGAAACGGCTCCCGACGGTTCCATTCCCAAAGACCCGGCAGAATACCTTTTAGCGTGGGGAAAAGAAAAGCTGGAGCAGTTGATTCAAACCAAAAGTAAAAACGCCTTGGAACACGCCGTTGATTTTTATACTGCTGGCGTAGACCTTCACAATGACATTCATCGGTCGCAGCAGGCGTTAGACAACATTTTAGAGTTGATGGCAAAAATCCCGCTTACGCCTCAAACGCGAGGAGCGAACCCGAAATTTAGGGAACATCAAACTTTACTTAAATTAGCAACGCTGTTTCGCTGTGAAATGTCGGACATTGTTGCCCGATTAAAAGAGTTTCGTCAAAAGCTCAATGCCGCCCCACATCGAAATTGGGACGCTGACGACGACAGCGACGATTCCGGCGAAGACCAGCAAAACAAGGCGATTCAAGCCGTTCTCCGCGGAGAATTCCCTTCTTCCTGGAGACGTCAACAACCGTACGAGCGAGAGTTGTTTGAACTGCTTTTGAACCACCCATATCTGTGGCAATCGGTTCATGAAAGCATCAAACTGGAAGATATAACGTTCGTTCCCGCTCGGCAGGCTTATCAAATTATAGAACTATGGACTGCACAGGGAAAGGAATTTTCTGTTCAGACCTTGTTAGACAACATAGCCGATCCGTGCATGAAAGCATGGCTCGAACAGCGGTTTGAATGTGGAAGCCGTTTTTCCGGCGACCCCAACGAACTGCTGAAAGAATTGCAGATACGATTCGGAAAGAGTCGTCTGCACCAACAATCTCAGGAGATATTAGGCATCATTGAAGAGTCGGACCCTGGACAGGCGCCGATTCAATGGGACCTGTATCTTCACAATTTACGAAAACGTCACGGCATTGTCGAACCCATGGATGGATTCAACCGCGACGACGATCCGGAGAACAATCCGCCCTTTTAGAAAAGCTGTTTTGTTTATTGTTTCGCTATAAGACTTTTCGTCTTGATAAACAAAAAACTTTACTCAAAGCTGATTGTTTTTCGGAATTAACCCCTGAAGCGTCATGGAGGATGCGTCGGTATGTCAGCTTTTTATTCTCAAGGTTTATCTTCGTCAGTTTCGAATTCCGGAAACGCCGTTCTGGACGAACCCTCAGAAAAAAATCTCTCCGCTTATGAATCGTCTCAGTACGACTCTGACCATTGGTTGATGGACGATTCCGTTGCAGAATCGTTGGCTATGCAAGAGGAAGAGCCGGACACGGAACGCGGTCGCTGGAACTCTGACCCGGTCAAAGTCTACATGAATCAGATGGCGAAATTGCCTCTGTTGTCTCGCGAACAAGAGGTCGAACTGGCAAAGAAAATCGAACGGGCGCGACGTAAATTCCGCGCTGCTCTGCTTGGCTCATATACGGTTATGCGTTATGCGTTCAACATGCTCAAAAAAGTTCAAAACGGAACGCTTGCTTTTGACCGAAACATCCGCATCTCTCTTTCAGAACGCCTGACAAAACACAAGATTCGTCAGCGCCTGGCGCCAAACCTCCGAACGTTAGAAAAAATGCTTGAACGTCAGCGCAAAAACTTCCGCGCCCTGATTGACGTCAACGTTGGCGAGGAAAAACGAAAAGCCCTGCTGAAAGCGAACCGCTGTAACAGTAAAAAAATGATTGCTCTGGCAGAGGAGCTTTCTCTCCGTTCTCGCCGCGTAAAGAGCATGCTCAAACAACTGACAAATATGTCAGAACGAATGACAGAAATTTCTAACGAACTCAAAAGTTCGTACCTGCCAACCGAAACGCGCAAAGCGCTCCGACGCGAACTGTACACTCTGATGCTTACCACTCTGGAAGGTCCCAAAACGCTGGCGCGACGCCTGGAAAAAGTCAACGCTCAGCTGGCTGAATACGAAGAACTCAAACGACAGCTTACAACCAGCAACCTGCGATTGGTCGTCTCCGTTGCTAAAAAGTATCGCAACCGCGGCATGAGTTTCCTTGACCTGATTCAGGAAGGATCGACAGGGCTTATGAGAGCGGTTGACAAATACGAATACCGCCGCGGATTCAAATTCTCAACCTACGCAACCTGGTGGATTCGTCAATCAATTACCCGCGCCATTGCCGACCACGGTCGCACAATTCGCATTCCCGTTCACATGATCGAAGCCATGAGCCGAATTCGCGCCGCGACTCATCAAATTCTGCAGGAAACCGGCAAAGAACCTTCTATTCTCGAAGCGGGTTTGCGCGCTGGATTAACGCAAGAAGAGGTCGCCCGGCTCATTCCGCTCATCTCGCCAACGATCAGCATTGACCGCAACATCGGAGAAAATGAAGACAACAGCATCAGCGAATTCATCGTCGACGAAACTGTCGACCGACCGGATCAAAGCGCGTCAACCGACATGTTGAAACAAATTCTCGGCGAACTCCTTAAAACGCTTACTCCAAGAGAGCGGGATATTATCCGGTTCCGATACGGCATCGGCACGCCGTACGCTTATACGCTTGAAGAGGTCGGACGCATTTTCCGCGTTACCAGAGAGCGCGTTCGTCAGATCGAAACCAAAGCCATGGAAAAACTGCAGAATCCAAAACGGTTGACTCAGTTACGAGGCTTTTTAGACTAAATCGACGCTTGAAAAAACCAGCGTGATTGGAATGGAATTATTTACAGTTCCCTGCTGGTTTACTGCAGAAAAAGCGAGCTGGAGGGTCGGCATTGCGCCTACCCTCCAAACTCTTTACCCTGTGATAAACTCTATTATAAAATAAATCTGAAAAAAGTAAACCCGTTTTTTTGTTTTTTTTCTGCGGCTGCGCGCTCAAATTTTTTCTTGCGAGGATAGTGAGCATAAGAAAAAGAAGGCTCACTGTTGCCGGAGGAACTGTTATTTCATATATTTATCTGCAAAATCCATGTATCGTTCCCAGTCCCAGGGCGTGATGTCATGTTTGCCGGAGCGAACGTGATAATGAATAATTCCTCCGACGGGTTTGTCGATAGCCGGCATTTTGGGCGGGGCGACGTCGGAGCCAAGCGGGGTGTCGTAAAACAGTTTGTAAACCGATTCGGCGTTACAAGCGGCAAGGAACTCGCCTTTCGGATCTGCCCAGATGTCTTGATACGCAGAACCAACGTAAACCGGACGCGGCGCCTGTAACGCGATTAATTCGTGCATGTCGAACGGCATTTCGTTCTCTTTGTCTACGTATTTAAATAAATTGTCGCAGAACCAGAATGAGTGATAATCATTACTCAAAATCCGCATTCCCGCTCCAACAGGACGACGAAACAGCGATGCGCCGCCTTCGCCGGATTCATTGGAAATAACCAGCGCAAACCGTTCGTCAGACGCGCCAGCCCACAAGGCGGTTTTACCCAGTCGGGAATGACCAATTACAGCAACTTTCGTTCCATCAATATCGGGGTCGGTTTGCAGGTAATCCAAAGCGCAGGACAGCCCCCACGCCCACATGGAAATCGCGTTCCATTCCGTTCCGTCTTTAACGTCTTTTTGAGGGAACAGCGTTGCAACGCCGCTTTTCGTATATTCGCTTTTCGTATCCGGCGCGAGTTCGCCCATGTAGATTGTGCACAGAGCGTAGCCGCGAGCGATAATATTGTCAATCGGCCATCGTTTGGCAAGGTTTCCGCGGCTGGCTTCGGTTGACCTGTTATTCACGCGCCCGAGTTTTGGTTCGTTGGGAACCCACGCTTCGGTAATTGTAACGTCCGGTTCGGCAGTAATTGTATGATTCCCGCGGAAATTCAGGCCCAAAAAAGCGGGGGCTTTCTTTCCCTCCGGGCGGTTGTTAGGAACGTAAATCAACAGCCGCGCTTTAACGCCGTCCGGCTGACCGTTGAAATTGATAACAACTTCTTTTCTGGTCGCTTTTCCGTCACGAGCGTCTTTTTTAACGTTCTCAACGGTAAAGGTCATCGTCTCGAATTTCGGCGGCATGACGCCATAAACGCCTTCTGCAAACAGCTTGTAAATCTCCGGACGCCGAACGGCTTTCCACTGTTCGGCTGTTGTGATTTTTGAGCCATCGTTTGCCGTGAGCGGATCAGGAAGCGTATAGTCCGGAATGGCAACCGGATCAAAATGATGCTCGCGCTTGCCTTGAGCATAAAGGGAACTCGAGACAAGGATTACAGCCGTCATCACAAAAATTCTGTGAATAAGGGACATATCAACATCTCCTTGATTTTAAGGCTTCAAAACGCAGTCGGAAACAGGGCTACAAATCAATCAGACAAATTTAACGGTTTGATCGACGGGTTTACGATTGTGCATCGCGGTAGGCGCCGCTTCCGGAGCCGGGTATCCCATCGGCAGCAAGGCAACCGGGACAATATTGTCTGGCAGAGCAAACTCGGCTTTAACCTTTGCCGGGTCAAAAAAGGCAACCCAGGTCGAACCAAGCCCCTGCTCTGCCGCTTCGAGCATATAGTGCGTGCAAACGATTGTTGCGTCAATTTCACCGATATTTTTCCCGTCGAAGGGGCGTTTCCAGCTGGCGTTTTCGTCCGCGCAAACCAACAATACCACCGGGGCGTCAAAATGATAGGGCGTGCAGCGTCGAATCTTTTCCAGCCCTTCCTGTGAGGTTATTGCCCAAACGCGCTGCGGCTGAATATTGCATCCGGTCGGGGCGAGGTTGCCGGCTTCCAAAACCGATTCCAGAACCGATTTCTCTACAGGTTTGTTTTGAAATTTACGAACGGAAAACCTGTTCTTTGCCAACGTCAAAAAATCTTGCATAAATGAAACTCCTTTTTGATTAGTGGGTGATCGTTTATTTCTATTGCCGAACGCCAGCAACGCCGCACGCGCGTCCAAGCTGATTTGCCAGCGCAGCAAAGTCCAGATTGTAATGTTTTATTAACGCTTGTTCGACATCGACGCCGTCTTTAACGTCGTTTATCAAATCTACAAAAGCGCCTGGATTCCGTTTGAGCAAAAGATTAACAATCATGGCAGAGGCGCCGTATTGCCACGGTTCCAGGCGTCCTGTGGCGTGAAACATTCCTCCCAAAGAATGCGTCTTCTGCATGACGGAAACCGCCTGCTTTTGCTTCACGGGGCATAGTGTCGCCTGCGGAACAAGGGTTCTGGCAGTCCAGTCTGAAACGCCCTCGTTAAGCCACAGCGGCAACGGCGCCGCGGCGCGGTGCATAAACGAAAAGCCGTGCGTCGTTTCGTGCGTTAAACTGCTGTACAAATTGAATTTATCGTCTTTGAACCGGCAGGCAATCGTTATTTTCCCGTCGGTAAACTGATGACACATTCCCCGCGTTGCGGAAGAAACCTTCTGCTGAAAGAACCGGGATTCGAACAGCTCGAAATCTGACCCTTTCATAAAAACGACAACAACGCATTTGGCTTGCCAGATGTTTTTTCTCATCGGCTTCACAGAACCAGCGCCCGACTTGGAACGGCGGTTTTTCCCCGTAAAGCTCTCTTGAGCCGGCTCGACAAACGGGACGTTAAACTTCTCGCATAACACATTGTACAATTTGTCTAAAAGAACCTGAATTTCCTGATACATTGCCGGCGGGGCGTCAGACGCCAAAAGGAAATATTGCGTCTCGACGCACCGCAATTGAGGGAACGCGGACTGATACTGTTTAACGGTCGCTTTTTGTTCGTAAAGACGCTGACCCAACTCTTTGGAACTCATGGGCGTCCACGGCAAAACGCCGGTCTGATCTTTAATTTGACGGGCAACCGCCAGCCGACGCTGGTACGGAATCGTTAAATCTTCAACCTCTTTTCGCATTGCGGTTAAAGAATCGCCGTCGTTGACCGCCTCCGGAAAATCAAACTGACCATAAACAGCGTTGAGAGCGACTATCAGCAACGCCGCTGTAAAAACGATTGAAATTATATATCTCTTGTGATTCATAATATAAAATATATACTTGTTCTACTTGAAATTTCCCGAAAAAGAAGCCTCTAGCCTCTAGCTACTAGCCGCTAGCTTGGTTATCCATATTTCTTGCTATAACGCACGAATCAGGTTTATCAAGCTAATAGCTAGTGGCTAGGAGCTAATAGCTCATTTTTTGGAAAAACTCAAGTTATTTCAGTATATCCTAAAACAGAAGCAATTACAACCCCCCGCGGCGAGGCGCCGCCCCCAATCCGCGCTGCCGCGCGATTGCCAAAACCCGCTCCCGTTGGTCGCTTGTGTCCTTCGCAACATCCCCTATCCACCCCAGCAACGAGGAGCAAACAAAAAAACGACTTGAGGAAAGAAGGAGTTTTCCTCAAGTCGCCAAACGAATTCCGATCGTTTATGATTGTTTATATATTCGAATCGGCGCCGGTTACTGTTCGTCTTCCGGTTCGTTGTGCTTGATCAGTTCCCAGTATTCGTCGGGATTAAAGTTCGGGCTGTTGTCCAAATCGTGGCAATCGCCGCACATTTTTTCTTTCGCGAATTTCAGATCAATGCGCATCTTTTCCCGTTGGGCTTTTTGATTTTCGACGTTGCTGGACGATTCCGCCGCGATGTGACTTTCTCCCGGTCCGTGGCACGCTTCGCAAGAGACGTTTTTCAAATAGTCGTCTGCGCCGGGTTTGACGTACCCTTTTTGATAGGGGAAGTACAAATGCCGATGCCAGCCAACAACGTGACAGCAAACGCATTCCGGGTCGAAATCGCGCGCCGGTTTGGCGTCTTCGAGCGACTTGAACGCATGAGCGTGTTTCGACTTCTTCCAAACGTTGTACTGATGTTCATGACACGTCTGGCATTTTTTCGGACCAACATTTGCCCCGCGAGAGGGGTCTGTTTGCGGAACCGGTCGAATGCCCAACCCCTCTAACCACAGCTCTTTGAGCTGATCCTGATACGATTGCATCATCTGTCGAATGACGTCTGACTGTTCAAATCGGGAATCGTGCGGAACGCGCTGGTATTTCAAAACGCCGTTGTCGAAAAAGCCCAGCACGATGGAGCACATGCCCTTTTGACCAACCGTAATAATATACTGCCCGCTGGGTAAAATCACCGGCTTGGCAGGAGGTTCCGGATTGCCGCCGGCAGTAACGATAATCTGAAAATCCGGGTAATCCCGGGCGATTTTCGTTGCTTCGTCAACCGTGCCGTGAGAAAGCAAAATGCGAATGTGACTTTCTTTCTTAAGTATTGGCAGCACGCTGTCGAGCGCAGCCTTCGTTCCTGTAAGGAGAATTTCGTCGTTTTGGCTAAAATTCTGAGCGGACTTGCACAGTACCGAGGTAATTCCGAATTTCAACCCGCCTTTTTCGATGATTTTATAGGATTGCGGCATCCCGGCGTTGCGTTCAAAAACGCTCACGTTCGCGGAAACGAACATCCCAGGCGTGCCGTCTGCATTGACAATTTCGGATAAAATGTCAGCCGCCGGGAACCCGAGTTCCGCCTTGCCCAACGCGATGGCGTCGTACCCCATGGCGCGTAAAGAGGAAGCCGTTGTATGGAACTTCAATTCCGCCTGTTTTCCAAAGCTGTTGCACATCCCGCCGACGTCCAGCGCGATCAGGGGCCATCCCTTTTCTCTCAAGCCTTGAATAAAGCTGTATCGACGCGATAAACCGCCCTTCATTCTGTCCAAGCCGGCGCAACCACATGGCTCTAAATAACCGTTTTGCTGACCTGTAATAATCAACGCAACTTTAGGCGTTTTCCATCCAACGAAAATCGGACCGTTTTCTTTAATGGGGTCAAACGGCGGTTTAACAATTTCTTTTGGGGTATTGTCTGCTGACTTGGCAGTTGAATTAACTGATGAACTGCCTGCGGTTGATTGCGGGGAAACGTCTTCTAATTGAATCGTCGTTTCATTGGGGGAATCCAGCTGTTTAGGCGGCGGAGGCAAAATATGCGAATCGTCCTCTGCCAGCGCTGCCGGTTCAGAAATCGACGGCGCCGCAACGTTTTGATCTGGCGTTTGCTCAACGCTGCCGCTGCTGGGCATCCACGAAGACGCGGCTGGCGCTGCCGCTGGTTCCGATAACGCTTGCGCGGCTTGCTGCAACGTCGCGTTTTCATTTATCTCCGGAGGCGTTGTTACATCTTGCAACGCAGGAGGAGTCAATTCGACCGCTGGCGGCGCTGGCAGCAACGGAGGCGTCGTTGTTTCTACCGGCTCTACCGGCGCATTCGTTTCTGGAATTTCGGACGTCGGAAGCGCTTCTGATGCAGCCGGCGGTTCCGGCAAAGCGGGAGCGTCTGATATGGCTGGAGCTTCCGGCAAAGCGGGTTCTTCTACCGCAGGGGTTTTCGCTTTCGGTAAAATTATTTCCTCTGGAAGAGCGGGCGCGTCCGCTTTTGGCGACGCCTCGGGCAAAGCCGGAGCGTCTGGCAATGCGGGCGCTTCAGGCAAAGCCGGAGCTTCAGACGCAACTGGAGCTCCGGGCAAAGCCGGTTCTTCTGCCGCAGGGGTTTTCGCTTTCGGCAAAATTATTTCCTCTGGAAGAGCGGGCGCGTCCGCTTTTGGCGACGCCTCGGGCAAAGCCGGTTCTTCTATCGATTTCGGTTCTTCAACGCTTGATTCTGGCGTTTTGATTTGCGCGCGCAGGTCAGAAGCCTCTGCTGAATCCAAGCCTGTCGCAATGGGTTCTGCCGGATTGGAATCTACAGCGGTTTTATCAGCGTTTTGCGTTGAATCCGTTGATGCGAAAGGGTCGTCGTTCGGTCCGCCGCAACCGGAAATAATCGCGATAGCAACTGATAAACAAATTGCCATCGTGCAAATAAAGGTCGTATTTTTCATATCAATTCGTCCAGAACGTTCTGGCGTCCTTATTGTCAGATTAACGATATGTATGACCAACAGAATGTGTCGGTTTTTACTTCTGCTTAGTTGTAACAGCAAACCGAATATTAATCAAGATTGATTTATCGCTTTGAGAGGAAGTTTTTAAAATAATCGCCCCCATTTTTTCGTGGACTCGACCCCAATAATCACAAATTGGGGCGTCTGCGGGAACTGTTAAATTAATGATCGTGCGAACGACGCCAGATTCCGGCAAATAAACCGGGTCTTGAAGTTCAACCTGAAGCCATTTCGGGTCAACCGATTCTATTTCCAGGTGAATATGCGGGGGAACTTCCCCAGGTTTGATTTTTTCTCTGTCTTCCTGTTTGACGGAACGATCCAGAACCCAAAGAATCTTTTTCCCAACGGAGCCTTGTTCCAAAACGCCCAAAATCCAGGTCTTGTTTTCTTCGCTCCAGCCGGGACCAGCTAAAGAAATGTTGCCAACAACCGTGCCGACAACCGGGATTTTAAGTTCCGGCTGAAGAGCGCTGTCAGTTTTTAAGACCAGATTTTCGCTAAACGCGCCCTGAGGCAACGTGTTTTTGGCGGTAAGAGTAAGACGGTATCCGCCCGTTGCGTCTGGTTCGCTTTGGTATTCGGATTCTGTCAACGGCTCGATTTTCAGGTCAAAGTTCTTTTGCGCGTCTGGATTGAGGAATTCATAGCCGACAATTTTTAACGGGGGGGTTTTATAACAGGCGATTTGCGTCTCCGCCTGAGCGGTTGTATTAATCGTTATGTTTGGAAAATCGAATTCCGACGGAATCGCGCGGGCGTCTGCCACAATTTTGCCGCGAACTTCCAACTCTACCATCATCGTATCCGGGTCGTTCGTTTGCAGGAGAACTTTTTGGGTGTATTCGCCCAAATAATCTGCCGTTTGCCACGTAACGTCGATTGTGGTTGAGTCGCCCGGCTTAACGACGTTGCTGCCTAAATTGGCGGCTGTGCACTTGCAGCTGCTTTCTGAAACCTCTACGGTTAAATCTGCCTGACCGTTATTTTTCAAGACAAATTGATGTTTGCCAACCTCTCCATTTTGCAAGACGCCAAAATTGTATAATCTGTCAACCTCAAGAACCGGTCTTTTAACGATGTCAACCCGGGCGCCCCCCGCAACGGCGCTGGCTGGCGCGCTGGGCGTGATGCACTCTATTAACGCTTCCGGGCTGTACGGAGGGTGAGTAATACGATATTTCGCAATCGACCATCCGGTTACAATTGCCGCTACGACAGATAATAATAAAACGATAACAGTCTGTTTCATGAATACGACAAACTGAATATATACTTTTTCTACTTGAAATTTCCCGAAAAATGAGGCAGTAGGCAGTAGTAAAATTGATTCAATGCGTATTACTTTGCGAACTAGCGCGTGAGGCTTAACACCGGAAAACTCAAGTCGTTTCAGTAATTTAATGGGTAATGTTAAAAGAGGCTGTCTGAACTTTTTACGGACGCCCGGTTTTTTCTATGGCTTCTGCTACGACGTCTCGAAATTCGTTCGGTTCCAGATCGCCCAATCTTTTGCCTCGCTTTTCAAGTTGTTCGTTGACTCGGACGGCTGTTTCCTGCATAACCTCGTGCGTCTGTTTACTGCCTCCGACAAGAAGGTAATTCTCCCCTTTTGTCAGGCGCGTTTCCTCGTCCTGATTGTCAAATCCGACGCCTAGCAACGCGGCGTCGTTGTTCTTTTTTGATCGGGATTGTGGTTTAGGCGGTAATCTCATATCTTTCTTTTAACGGTATGGGAACGAACTAAAACAAACGCCGTGCAAATCGTCAAACTTCTATTTTAATGAACTTTTGAACATCGCTTCAAGCGTTTTTTCAGCAGCTTCTCGGCTGTCCGCTGCTTTATTTACGTTTTCGCTCTTCTTTTGTTCAGCCTTTTCCTGGAAGGAGTTCCAGTCAACAATGGTTGTCAACCCTTTTTGGAATTCTTCCCCGGCTTCGTCGCCGTCTTCGCCAAACAGAGCCGCCAGGTCAATTTCGTCGTCGCTTACCGTTTTTTGTTTAGCGACCCGGTTAACGGCTTCCTGAGCGGATTCGACTTTCGGGTTTTTCGCGCCGTGCATTTCTGCTGAAATCTGAACCTGTGTTTCTAACGGTCCAATGCGCAAAATCTGACCGTTTTTCAGTTCAACTTCTTCGGTAATTTTCTGACCGTCAACAAACGTGCCGTTTGTACTGCCAAGATCCTTTACCGTAACCGCCCCGTCTTTAACGTCAATTTGAGCGTGACGGCGGCTAAGAGCCTTGCTTTCAATGCGAAGATTACATTCTGGCAAACGACCGATGACAAACTGCGGTTTGTTTACTGTAATGACAGCTCCTTCGTTTTTGCCCCCTCGTACAATCAGTTTTACGATCATTTATTTTCCTTCAGTAATTAAGAAAACCTATAATCTCATAACAAGTTCTAATTGGATACATTGTACCAACAAAACTCTGCCCCCCAAAGGCAGCGCAGTCTTTTTATCGACCCTATTATTTAAATATATTGAAACGACTTGAGTTTTTCCGATGTTAAGCCTCTAGCTTCCAGCTATTAGCTATTAGCTTGATAAACCTGATTCGTGCATTATCGCAAGAAACAGGGATAACCAAGCTAGCGGCTAGGAGCTAGAAGCTAGAAGCTAATTAACCAAGCTAGGAGCTAATAGCTCATTTTTCGGGAAATTTCAAGTAGAACAAGTATAATTATACCAGAATTATACCAGATTTGAAGGTTTAAGTAAAGAGAGTATAAAAAAATTTGTAAAAATTTTGTTTTCCCCGGCATTTGGGCGCTCAAAACCGTCTCCGGGGCGCGGACAATGTTCCGCAAAAGAACATACCGTTTGCAATCGCCATAAAAAAAGATAAGCCCTCAGGAGTTGAGGGCTTATGGGTTTGTCAATCTGTTTTATAAACCTGTCAGCGATTGAACGTTGTCAATCCTGAAAGAGTTTTACAGGAAATTATTTTTTGTCAAGTTCAGCCTTGAGTCTCATCGCTTCAGCGCGCATATTGAACGTCTTGGCGTTTTCGAGCGTCTTGGTAATGATCTCTTTAGCCTGTTTAATTCCGTCTGCATTTCCCTTCGCGTTAAGAGCGCAGCAGAGATAATAGGCGGTGTCTGGAGACATACGTCCGCCAGAAAGCTGAAGGCTTTGCTGGAGAGATCTCAAAGCTTCGTCAACAGAACCGTTCTTAAACAGAACATAACCTAACGTCGAGAACGTTTCCGGCTGACGACCAAATCGCTGAGCGTTTACGCCAGCATATTCAACCGCGCGTTTGAGGTCGTCCGGCCTGCCGGTTTCGCACAGAGCCAAAGCAATGTTGTTGGAAGCGGCAAAGTTACTTGGAGATTTGGCTAAAACGCGATTATAAAGATCAATCGCTCTGGCGTAATCCTTCTTAACTAAAGCGAGGTTGCCTCGAACGATTAACGCGCCTTCGGAAGAGGAATCTACCTGCAAAGCAGCGTCAGCATGTTTGATTGCTGTATCGATATTGTTGTTTTGCTGGAACCATTGAGAGGCGGCTAAAAGCGTGTTTACGTCTTTAGGAGCTTTATCAAGAGCTTTCTGCATGTAGGTTAAAGCCATATTCTTATCGCCCTTTTGCTGATAGAACATCGCAACAATCGCTTCGGGGGTAAGAATTTCAGACTGAATTGACTTCGCCTTCGCTAATTGCTGAATGGCGTCGTCCGGTTTGTCCATGTTGAGCAGAACTCTTGCCAATTGCTGAATCGCAGCAACGTTTTTCGGATCGCTCTTCAGATAGCTTTCCAGATACATTTTGGCTTCGTTGAACTTTCCGCGTCGTTCGTAAACCATAGCCATGCCCGCGTTAAACTGGCGAATCATGGCGCTTTTGCGTTGAGCGTTGCCCTGGAAGTTTTTGAGCAAAATTCCGGCGCGCTGGAAAAGAAGGTCAGCTTCCGTAACGGAACCGTTGCCGAGGTTATAGTCTGCCAAGAAAATGTAGGCTTCCGGATCAGAGGGGTTTTTCAAAACGCATTTTTCGATAAGCATACGAGCGGCAGCGCCATTGTTTTGCGGGTTAATTTGCAGAGCCAATTTGGCAAGCATCAATTCTGCTGGAGAGAATTCCGGGTGAGACTGACGCGCCTGTTCGAATTTGGCTAACGCGCCTTCAATGTCGTTGTTTTGCAGAGCTTTCAAACCGTCCTGAATTTCAGGAATGTTTTGGGAGGATTCAGAAACGTTTGCCACCCCGGTGTTTTGAGGGGCTTCTGGAGAGGACAACGCCGCTCCGTCTAAGGTGTCTGCACTAACCATGCCACACATTGCAACCAGCGTTACAAGCGCGAAAGCGCCACTGAGCAATTTTTTCATTTTGGTTCCTTTCTTTATAACTATGATTTTTAAAATTACCTTAGCCAAAGATTAGTGTACTACATTAATCGCTTCTTGACAATATCGGTTTTTTATTCCATAAATTTTTTGTTTCAATATATCTTAAAACGATAAAAAAGAAAAATAGTTCGAGAGTTTATCGCTAATATCCTTAAAATTTTTATAAAAATTCAAAACAAAAAGCGAAATGGACGCGGATATAACGATTAAACCGTTTATATCAACGTCCATTAAGCGGCGCGCGCCGAGAGCGCCAGAAAAAAAGTACGGCAGATAAAATCCTTTTGGCTCCGTTTTGGCGTTACTGAACGTTTAGCAATTCGTGCAAAATTGACAGTTCCGCCTGAGAAACGCCGCAACCGCGATCGTTTGGAGCCAACATCATTTTATAAATTTCGTAATCAATATCGTCGTTTAGTTTGACAACGCGGCTGTCGCACCACGAGGTATTGACGCCGCCGGGATGATAGCTGCTCGGTCGGGCGTACGCGTCGGCTGACGTGGCGTTTCGGCTGTCTTGGCTTCCCATTTTGACGCCGCGGTAATCCCAGTTGATAGCTTGCGACGTCCCCATCGTGTTGGGGTTGCCGCTGGCAAAGACAAATCCTTGCCACGAAATATTGGCGCGAGGCCCCCAAAGGAACGCCTGGTTGTTTTCAGACGTCATAATTGTAGAAGACAACCCATCGTTAGACGTGATGAAGTCAAGCGTTTGTTTGGTAGGACGCTTGTTGTTTACCGGCACAAGATCGAGGAACACGCCGGCGTCGCGACTGTTTCCTGCCTGGTTGCCGCAGTTGGCGACGTACGACAGGTGCGGGTCTATTTTGTTTAACCTAACGTCTGACGGACAAACAAGATAGGGCAAATAGGCAACGTAAATATTGCTTTCATAATTCGTTACGCTATACTTGGCTCCATCCGCTTCAACCCAGGCTTTTTCCAGCGCGCCTTCGTTAAAGCAGGGCAACAAAGCGGCAATCCAGGAACCTTCTACCTTGCTGCTGGCATTTTTAACATTTTGAAACTGATTTCTCCACCCGGGGAAATAATTGTTTCGGGAAATGTATTCCATCGTTGCCAGGTTTGTTTGCTTGATGTTGCTAATGCAACGCGCCTGCCTTGCCCGGTCGCGCGCTGCGATTACCGCCGGCGCCGTTAAAGCGATGAGCATGCCAATGATGGCAATTACAACCAAAAGTTCTACAAGCGTAAAACCATGTTGGGCGGAACGGCGGTTTCGTATTGAAAAATGATGTCGATTAGAACGATTATTATTTCTGTACATTATCATGTTCTCCATTGATCGAACGTTGGAAAAACAAAAAGGCTTAATATGGCTCTTCCGGCAACTGCGAACCTATGGCTGTGAAAATAGCCATTAGCAACTTTCATGGTACGGGTTTGCAAGAAGAATCTTAATTCTCTTTTTTTCACTTCATTCTTTTGAATAACGATGCGTTACTACTCTTCTATTTTGCACAAAATTTTACTCTTGTCCAGTTAATTTGAGTAAAATATCGCTCATATTTTGGAAAATTCCAAAAATTTTTTGGATTTTCTTGAAAAACTTCCCTGATGGGACTGGAAAAATCTGGAAATTTGGTACAAAATAGAGATAGCAATTTATAGACTGGAAGCTTTGAAAATCGTTATTGTTTCTCGTTGTTAAAAATTGATATTTATTTAGAGAACAAATATTTATATA
>JAZQDP010000342.1:0-3336 GCA_045546875.1 Thermoguttaceae bacterium
GTATTAACTGGAAAGAAGTTCTGTGGAATATAATAGACTCCTTTATCGCTTTATACGTTCTTTCAAGTTTGATTTCGATTGTTGCCGTTGTATTTTCAATGCTGTTATTCGGTATGAGGCATTATTGCGATCCGGATTACAATCTTATTGCTCATTCCGAATCCTCCAAACAGACCAATAGTTCCCCAATTAAACGGAACAGGAACGCTTTCCTGCAGATGATTATTGAAGTATGGCGTCAGTTTGCAATTTTTACATTATGGATAACGTTTCCACTGCTGTTTATAGTCGGAATTTTTTTAGAAGATCTGATAAAACAGGGTGAGCTGGATTTTGGCGTGGTCGTTATAATCCCGCTGATTATTGGTTCTGTGATAATACAGATTGCATACATCGTGTTCAACGTCGTTATGCGAAGGATATACGCTCGGATTGGGAATTTAATCGCGGCGTCTTAACGATGAGGGGCATTCGCTGGAACGCTGAGCAGTGTGCATTCCCTAGACGCAAGCCAGAAAACCATTTCGGGGGGCGGATATTACCCGCCAAAAAACATATCGCGGACGAAGTCCGCGTCCCGGAAGCGTTTTCGGCTGCATAAGAAATTTCTCGCGGGACGTTGGACAAGCCGTCAAGTTGGCGCCCGGGACTGGCGCCGTTCAGAGGATTCTTTTACATCTGCTGGCGTCAGACGATTTTAATTATCTTTTCGCACATTTTTTTTCGCGCGAAGTTTTTGCAACGTCGCAAAGGATCGGCGACCGCCAAAAGGCGCGTCGAATTCGTCTTCCAGTTCCCCTAAAAGGACTTCGAGAATGTCCTCCAGAGTAATCAAGCCTAACGTTTCGCCGCCTTCGCCGTTGTTTTTCACGTCTCCGGAAGTAACAATAGCCATGTGCGCGTGCTGATTGACAAACAGTTTCAACACGTCAGTCAGCTCCACTTGCGGTTCGATAAAATGAATCTTTCGCATTACGCCTCGAACGTTGGGCGCTTTGGGGTTGACAGACGACCAGGCAATCAACTCCTTAAAATTGACGTAGCCCAAAATATTGTTTACGTCCTGTCCTTCGACAACCGGAAATCGCGTATGCGGGTCGGCATGAATAACGTCAATCGCTTCGGAAAGCGTCATGTCGGTCGAAATGAACTTGATTTGCGTTTCCGGAATCATTACTTCAAAGGCATACTGTTCCTTCAAAGAAGCGGTTTGACGAAAAATTCGCTCTTGATGAATGTCGAGTTGTTTACGGAGTCTGGCAATCCCAGCCAAGGCAGAGATTTCGTCCGTTGTAGAAATCGGCGCCGATTTCGCTTCACGTTCAAACGGACGGTTGAGAAACCGGATAACGCGCATGACGGGCAGCGCCGCCCAAACCATAAACCGAAGCGGATTGGTCATAACGTTTGCGACGGCAACGTTATACCGAACGCCTAGCGTCTTCGGTAAAATTTCGGTAAATTGGAGCATAACCCACGTAAAGACAACCGAAAACGCCGTTAGAGAGATGTTATGGAATAACAGCTGAAATTGCGCGCCGGCAATCGTTGCGCCAATCGTGTGAGCGGACGTATTGAGTAACAAAATCGCTGAAACAGGTTCATGAATGTTCTTTTTAAAATATCGCCAAATCGCGCCTTTGGCTTTGTTTTGTCGAGCGAATTCCTCAACCTGCCCTGGCGTTAAACTCAAAATAGCCGCTTCGCACAACGAGCAAATCGTTGAGCTGACTAACGACAGCGTCAATCCGCCGACAAAAAGAATGATATGGTTTATATCCGACTGGGTCATGACTGGCTCTCTCCTCGAAGCGTTTCCGTCTGCCCGGCAGGCAGAGCCAAAACGTCAAAAACCTTGTTATGGCGAGTTCGCCGAACGACAAAATCCCAGCCGTTAACGGTAACGTGCATATTTGTTTTAAGCGGGCCGTCAATTTGCGATAAAATCCACTGTGAAATGGTTCCCGCCGGGGGATCGCCATACCATCGACCGCAGCAATTTTCTTTATTGAGAATTGAAATCACTTCGCTCATGGACGCCCCGCCCCCGATGATAAATACGTGATCGGACAGGTCGTTCAGGAATTTTGGCAGCGACGCCAGCCGGGCGCCGTCGGTTGCCTCGGGAATGTTTTCGTCTGCGTTGAAATCGTCGTCTAAATCGCCAACCAATTCTTCGACAATGTCTTCCAGAGTGATTATTCCCAACGTTTTGTGCTGTTTGTCTTGAACGATAGCTAAATGAGCGTGATGTTCAACAAACAAGTGCAGCGCGTCGGAAATCTCTTCGTCTTCGTCAACAAAATTAACAGACCGAATTATCGGCAGGACGCTGGGTTCGTTGGGGCTGGTTCTTGCCCACGCTACCATTTCTTTGAAATTGACGTATCCCAAGACCGTGTTGACGTCTGTTCCCTCGATAACGGGAAACCGGGTGTGAGGGTCTATATGAGCGGCTAGAATGGCTTCCAGAAGAGTTTGCTTGGACGAAATAAACGTTACGTCAAAAGCTGAAACCATAATTTCGGACGTTGTTCGCAAGTGCAATTTAGAGGTTTCAAGCAGAATTCGTTCCTGATTTTTATCCAGTAAATTGGACGACTGCGCGACGCCAACCAGCGTTGCCAGTTCGTTTAACGTCGTTTCTGAATCGATTACTTTTCGCGGTCCTTCAAAGGGACGGTTGAGCAAATAAATAAACCAGACGATGGGCGTGCAAATCCAGATTAATACTCGCATTGGCCACGTAGCCAGTTCGCAAATGTACAAATTGTTTCGAACGCCAATCGCTTTCGGCAAAATTTCGGTATACTGAAGCATCAGCCACGTAAAGACGACCGAAAACGCCGTTACAGCCGCGTTGCCGTATAAAATGTGAATTTGAGCGCCTGCGACAGTTGCGCCAATGGTGTGTGCTGCCGTATTGAGCAGCAAAATCACTGCCATTGGGTATTCGATGTGTGTTTTATAATTCGTCCAGACTCGCCCGCGAGCAGGAGACAGCTCTGCAATTTCTTCTACCTGCCCGGGACTCAAAGACAGAAAAGCGGCTTCGCAAAGCGAACATAAAAATGAAACGCCTAATGCGATTGCAACGCTCATTAACAGCATTACCCAGTTTTCCAAACCGGGCAACGTACTCGGAGGCGCGGAACTCGCCTGTTCCGCAACGCCCTCCACTGCCGCCAAGATGGCGAACGACTGTTCCATATAAAAATATCCTTTTTGTAAACCAATAAAACTTTATATTATATATTATATTATTTAGAGGGAAAATCAAGGAGGGGGGAAACAGGTAGGAATTCGGAGGGTGCGTTCAAAATTGGGGGGCAAGAT
>JAZQDP010000343.1:0-2293 GCA_045546875.1 Thermoguttaceae bacterium
GAAGGTGATGAAAGAGCGTTGGAAAGCAGTACGTTTGCGTTGGACGGTGTAAAAAACGGGTATGCGGCGCTTTGTATTGAACAGCGAGCCATGGGCGAGCGTCAGCCGTCCACCAAAGAAAGAGGACATCAAGACGGCGAGGGCTGTCCTTGTTTATTCACGGCGATGACGGCTTTGTTGGTTGGCAGAACGGTGATTGGCGAACGTGTTTGGGACGTTTCCAAAGCCATTGATTCGTTGGCGTATTTCAAACAGTTGGATTTAGAGGATATTACCTGCGTAGGACATTCGGGCGGCGGTACGGCGACGTATTATTCGGCTTGTTACGATACGCGTATTAAATTGGCTGTGCCTAGCTGCGCGGTATGTTCGTATAACACGAGTATCGGGGATATGTGGCATTGTACTTGTAACTATATCCCGAAAGCGGCGAAATATTTCGATATGGGCGAATTGGCGACGTTGATCGAGCCGAGAAAATTGTTGATGGTAACAGGCAAAATCGATCCTATTTTTCCTATCCACGGCGCGCGCGACGTGTATTCGACGATTGAGAAGATTTATAAAAAAGCAGGCGCGGCGGGGAATTGCGAGCTGTTGGAAACGGAACGCGCACATTATTTCTGTAAAGATTTGATATTTGAAAAAATCGGCAGAAATGAAAAATAATGTCGTTTTTTGACGTTATTCATTTTACTTTTGCTGTTGAAAAAGATATAATATATTTGTTATAAATAAAAAAGAGGTGTGCAAATGAAAAAGATCAAAACGATTTTGTTGTCTTTGATGGCGCTGGCTATGACGGTGGGCGCAACGGCTTGCGATCAGGTGTTGAATTTCTTGAATCCAATTTCGAGCGTTGAATCAAGCGTAACGGGTGGTAGTGTGAACGAAAAAGAATCGTCGGAAACAACGGATTCTACGGGTTCCACGGATTCGAACGAATCGTCGGATTCTACGCCTGAGGTGGACGAATGGGCGGAGTATGAAACGATTACGATTGCCGAGGCGTTAGAGCTTTGCGGCGAGTCGGGAAACGTTACGACGGATAGATATTATATCCGCGGTATCATTACGACAGTATCCAACCCCGAATACGGCGGAATGACGGTAAAAGACGAAACGGGTTCGATTGCTGTTTACGGCACGTACAGCGCTGACGGTGAATTGAGATATTCGCAGTTGGATGAAAAGCCCGTAAAAGGCGATGAAGTGTTGTTGCATTGTATTTTGCAAAACTACAACGGCACGAAAGAGGTAAAGAACGCGCGTTTGATCGATTTCAAATCGAACGCGGGCAATATAGACACCAGCGCGTACACGGAAATGAGCATTGCGCAGGCGCGTGAAGCGGATGAAGGCGAACTTGTAAAGGTAGACGGTGTGGTTGCGCGTATTACGTACGCATTCGGCATGAAACCCAACGGGGTAATGTTGGTGGGCGAAACGCAATCCATTTATGTATTCGACGGCGATCTTGCAGGTCAAGTTGCGGTGGGCAACCAAGTAACGATTCTTGCGGAAAAGGCGTATTGGGTGCTTGAAAGTGAACAGAGTGCGGCTGAAAAACACGGCTATCGTGGCTGCAACCAGTTGACGGACGTGCAAATCGTGTCCAACGACAAAGGCAACCATGAATTTGATAAAACGTGGATTGAAGAAAGCGCGATGAAAGACATTGTGGAAAATCCTGTTAGCAACGATATCACGACGACGATTTACAAAGTGAACGCACTCGTGGAAAAGAGGGACGGTTCTAATTACGTCAATTATTATTTCTTCGATCTCGACGGGGAAACGGGCGGCTATGCGTATACTCAATGCAACGGTTCTGATTTTGCGTGGATTGATCAATTCGACGGCAAAATTTGCACCGTATATTTGACGGCATTGAATGCGAAGAGTTCGGATACGGCTTGTTTTTACAGATTTTTGCCCATAGCGATTGAAGATGACGGCTATGTGTTTGACGTAGTGAACGCGCCGCAGTTTGCGCTTGATTATTACGCAATGGATCAATTTGATACGGCTTACACGGCTGATCCTGAAATGTTGTTAACGACGAGCGTTTCGTCTGAATTGCTCGGTTTTGAGGGCGTGAAAGTTTCGTATGAATCGAACAACACCGACGTTGTATATTTCGAAGAAACGCAAGAAGGCATGGTATTCCATTGCGGTATCGAAGGTAAGGCAACGGTTACGGTGAAGGCGGTATACGGCGAAGTTGAAGCAAGCGAAACGATTGAAATCACCGTTTCCAAACCCATAGTATACGAAACGATCAAAGTCGGGA
>JAZQDP010000344.1:0-5352 GCA_045546875.1 Thermoguttaceae bacterium
GGTTGCGTAGCCCGCCATCGCCTCGTCGATGGAGTTGTCTACAACTTCGTAAACCAGATGATGCAAGCCGCGGGTGGAGTTGTCTCCAATGTACATGCCAAAGCGTTCTCGGACGTGGTCGCGGTCAGAGAGATGCTCCATCTGATCAGCGCCGTACTCTTCCGCGCCTTGAGCCTGTTTGGCGTAAGAGTGAAAGGCTTCCGTCTCGGCAGACGGCTGGTCAGCGGGTTGCGGAGTGGACGAATTGACAGCGTCGGAATTGACTTCTTCAGGGGTGTTGGATTCGGACATATTTTTGGAGTGCGACGCCTTGGCGTCGCTTTCACAATGGTAAATGGTAGGTTATAAGTGGTAAGTTTGACGCTCGCTTGCGTACTTCTCACTTACCACTAACAACCCAATCTATACTATATATTAATAGAATATTATACCATTTTGAGTGGATTTTACAAGGGCAGAACAGTACAATTTTCGCTGTTTTTCTACGGATTTTTCAAGGATTCTGAGGAGCGGACATTGTCCGCAAAAATCAAAGGTTGATTGTTTTTTGGGCGGGTATTACCCGCTCCCCGTAAAATTATCATTCCTCAATTTGCTCCCGTTGACAAATCATTCTAAATGGGTATGATATAGATAAAGTTGCTAGCTACTAGCTACTAGCCATTAGCTTGTGCATTTTTAGTTCTCGGCGTTAATTTTTAAAGTCAGAAACTAAAATAACCAAGCTAGAAGCTAGTAGCTAAAAGCTACTTTCCGGGGGCTTCGCACCCGACAAGGTCGGTTCCTGATTGGAAGTTGGCAGCGCCAAAACCGGCTTTTTCGGAGACATAACCTCATCCACTCGCCCGTGCGGCTTCGCACCCCGGTTTGCCTTATTTAACCATTAACCACACATACATTGGTCATGAACTACGACCCGATTGCATTAAAACAGTTAATTAAAGACAATGCGTTAAAGTTTGGCGATTTTATTCTCGCCAGCGGCAAAAAAGCCAAGTACTATTGCGACAGCAAACAGGTTACTCTTGATTCTGAGGGCTTGCGGCTGGTCGGAGAGGGAATGCTGGAAATTGTCAACAACTTGCCTTTCCCGATTCAGGCGGTTGGCGGGATGGCAATCGGCGCCGATCCGATTACCGCGTCCGTTTTGTGCGCCGCTGCGGGACAGAAAAAACCGCTCAAAGGATTTATGGTTCGAAAAGAAGCCAAAGACCACGGCACGCAAAAATTCCTTGAAGGTCCCGTTAAGCCGGGCGACGAAGTCGTGATTGTCGAAGACGTCGTTACAACGGGCGGTTCGTCCCTCAAAGCGATTGAACGCTGCAACGAGTTCGGACTTAAAGTCAAAGCGGTTATTGCTATTCTCGATCGCATGGAAGGCGGACGCGAAAACTTTGAAGCCGCCGGCTATCCGCTATACAGCCTGTTTACCATTCTCGACTTCGGTCTTACTCCGCCCAAAGAATAATTCAGCCTATTAAATAAAATTTGGACGCCAATATTTTACTGGAATAGTATTTGCCAGATTAGCGTTTATTTCCAGTAAACTATTGACGTCCTTATTGAAACGTTCTGTAATTTGATTTACTTACCAACAAAGGCAGGGAAAATGCCAGCGGCGGTTAAATACACAGATAAACTGTGAGTAGCGCCAACTTGGTATGTAACGTTATAGCTCTTGACTTTGCTTTGCTGATTCGCTGGGATGCCGGCAATGCCGTCTCGCCCCATTGCTTCTGTTTGTCTGTCAGGGGTAACAAAGCGATACCATCTTAAACCGGTGTCAGCAGAGTTTATTGTCAAATAGCAAAGCTGTTGGCAATTCAAGGATTTTTCCCAACCTGAAACAAATGCGTAAGTCGGAACGGCAGGCGCAATAAGCAATGACTGGATTTCAGCGGCTGTTCCTTTAGCAGTTCTACCTAAAAAGACGCCACCGGAAAGAAGTTGGCAAGCGCCCAATGTCGTATTGGCTCCAAAACTATAGCCGATAAGACGTACTTGAGCCTTTTCAGGAGCGGCTTGAAGGAAGTTGGCTAAATTGATGGCTTCCCATTTGCTGCGAATCTCAGCATTGGTGGAATCTTGACGCATCGTTCCTCCAGCTCGAGATGAATTCCAGAACCAAACTACCAGTTTGTAGTTCTTATCCGTAATAATCTGGTTGAGAAGTTGACGAATAAACATCCCATCGTTAATGGCTCCATTTCTATCAGCCAAATTGCCATGAACGTAAACGAACGTTTTGCAATTCTCAGCATCTTTCCAAATGGATTCCAATTTTGCAGGCGCCCATGCGTTTGAAGTCAAAACGCTAGCGCGAAAATTAGTTTTGTACTGTTCTGGAGTGGTCGCTCCATAATTCCCCGTAGAGTCTACGACGTAAAACTCTTCAGCGCTGACGAAGCCAATTGACAGCGTTACTGTCAAAAAGGCAATGAAAGCCATAAATCGTTTAGTAAAAACTGTGCAATTTGACATTTTGTTCCTTTCATATCTAACTTGGAAACGAATGATCAACATTTTTGATTATAAAATCAAAGTGTATTATACACTTTTCGGCAATCAAATCAACGGAGATCGTGATAGGATTTAACGGTTTTAACGATTATTCAGGATATTTTTATCGATTTTTAGGAATGTCTGCGCTGCTTAGGCGGGTATTTGGAAAATTTTTCTCTTTTTTTCAAAAAATCGACGGATTTTTCCCACCGTTTCGAATTTGTAACCTACATTATTTGTAACAGTTAAACGGGTAGCGAAACCCGACTGAAACAGGAATATTTTTTTCCCGGCGCAACACTTTTGTCTGACGCTGAACATGAATAAGGAGTTTATCCATGAAAAAAGCCATTTTACTTTCGTTTGTCGTTTTGACAGTCGCTTTGACTGTGGGGTGCTCTAATGGTTTGCCACGTAACTGTCTGTTGCGAAAATGGTTCTGCGGTAAGGAATGCTATCAGGAATCATGCTATACGCCAGACACGTGCTCAACATGCCCTTCGAGCTATCCTTCCGGAGTCATTGTTGGCGAACCGGTTGCTACTGAATCTGGCTGCAGCACCTGCACAGCCCCGTCCCTTCCGGCAGCCACGCCTACGATTACAACTCCATCGCCAGCTCCATATTCCTACAATAACTAGAGTTGGTTTCGATTGCTTAATTTGAGGCAAGCAACGATTCTCTCGGCGCTTGACTCTCAAATTAGCCAAGGAAACACGTATAAACATCTGGGGTAGATGTAGAAAAGACGCCAGTTAGAAACGGTTTGTCAGTTTTTTATAACTACTTGACCAATTAACTCTAACTTTGGCGTCTTTTACATACCTAAAAAAGCTTGAAATATAATTCTCAATTTTTCCCATCGAGAAATTGTTGGGCGTTTTACCCAGACGTTGTACTTGACGCGTCTAATCGACTCAAGGAGTTTTCGACCGCTTAATACAAAGACCTTAATATCAGTTCTAAAATTACGGGGAACTCGTTCGACAAGTTGACTGCCCTCGATAAAAAAAGAGTCTGCCCAACTGCACAGTTGCGTCATGAGTTCAAGAAAGGCGTTGTTGTAAATTTCATTTTGAAAATCTTCTGACGCATACCCGCAAGCTGTCATATCGTCAAGAGGAATATACCTCCGTAAATCACTGTTGCCATCCGCTGTTTTACGGCGTTTATCTCTTGCAATATCTTGCCAATGGTTTGCCAGTTGTAAGCCGGTGCATATTTTATCGGAAAGAATTAAACTCTCCTCGTCAGTCGTTTGAGCTAAATGGAGAACGATCCTTCCGACGGGATTGGCGGATAGCTTGCAGTAATCTAACAGCTCTTGCCGAGAGTTATACTCTTTTTTCGTTTGGTCGAGTCGGAAAGCATTAATCAAATCTGTAAAGAGACTTTTGGGAATACGGTATTTGTCGATTATTGGTTTTAACGCTATAAAAATCGGATGCAGAGTCTTGTTTGAATAACAATCGTTTAACTGAGATTCCCAATCATCTAACGCGACCAATGCCGATTCGTTATCCGGCGACTCGTCTCCTAAATCGTCTGCCCATCGACAAAAAGAATATATTGGGTAGAAATTCTGCCTTATTTGTTTGGGAAGCAACCAACTTGCAACAGTGAAATTCTCATAATGTTGACAAGTGTATTTTCGACAGAATTCCTTAGCGTCAGACAGGTTCATGGTTTAGAACGCAACAATGGCTAAGAAACACAAGGCTCTGTTTTGCTGTTATGTGTTTATTAGCCATTATATTGCTATTTACCTTCGCTCTCTTTTTCCAGCTTTTTGAGTCGGTTGTCAACATCGCGAATTTGCTTTTTGAACTCTGGCAACTTGGAAACCATAGCAACCTTGAGCAGAAATTCCCGTTCCGGAGCGGCAGGCGCGCCGAGCATTTTCGATCCCGGTTCGATATTATTCATAACGCCGCATTTGGCGCCTAAAATCACGCAGTCGCCGATATTGACATGATCTCGAATGCCAACTTGCCCCGCCATGACAACGTAATTGCCGGTAGTAACGCTGCCGGCAATTCCAACCTGAGCGCAAAGGAGATTGTGTTTCCCGATCTGACAGTTATGCCCGATCATAACCTGGTCGTCGATTTTCGTACCGTCGCCAATTCGGGTTGGTCCGTACGCTCCGCGGTCAATGGAAGTGTTAGCCCCAACGTCAACATCGTCGCCAAGAATGACATTGCCCAGCTGAGCCGCCAACGCATGTTTACCGTCAACGAGTTTGTACCCAAAACCGTTGGCGCCAATCGACGCCCCTGCGCTGAGAATACACCGTTTTCCAACAATGCAGTCTTCATGAACCACTGCGCCAGGATAGAGAACTGTTCCTTCGCCGATTTTCGCTCCCGCCATAACGCAGGAATGGGGATGAAGAACGACATTGTCGCCAATTTCCGCTTCAGCGCCAACGTATGCAAATGGATAAATCGTTACATTTGCGCCAACTTTTGCTGTTGGATCTATACTTGCCTGCAAGCTGACAAACGGCTGAACAGCGCTGCGCTGAGGACGAAACAGCTTCACGATTTTTGTAAATGCAGTGTGAACGTCGTCAACCATCAACGCAGGGATTCCAACGGACAAGTCTGATTTCGGCATGACAACCGCAGACGCCTGCGTGTTAAACAGCGTGTCAAGTCTGCCAACGTTGTCGATGAGCGTAATGTCGCCCGGTCCGGCTTCTGAAAGAATAGCGGCGTTTTCGATTACCGTAGAACCATCGCCGACGATGGTCGCGTTAACCAGTTTTGCCAGTTGGGAAAGTGTTTGTGCCATATTGTGTTAGGGAATAGGGAGTAGGGAATAGGGTGTAGAGGCAATAGGCAGTAG
>JAZQDP010000345.1:0-8021 GCA_045546875.1 Thermoguttaceae bacterium
TTCCGTCTCCGGGTCGAAATGAATCGGACGGTTGAGAAGCTGGGCGATGCGTCCCAAATGACCGATTGAGCAGACGCGATGGCACCGTTCAATGTTTCGGAACGGGATTTCTCTCGTGCGAACGCAGTGGAGGAAATCGCCCATGATGCACGGCTCGCCTTCCGCGCCGATCATCGGAGAGTCTATATCGAGGTTCAAATCGGTTGGACGATGGAAAACCTCTCCCTTGTAATTCGGAATCTGGATGTCCGGAACCGGGTATTTGCCGTTGACGATGTCTTCCTCGCAGAGTTTGCCGTCCTCTCCGCGCAGGCAGATTTCACCGCCGCCGCCATCTCGCAGACCGTTTCGGAATCCGGGAACCGTGCCCCACGTCCCGCATGTATGCATGACGCAGCCGTTGGCGAACCGGTACGTCAAAAGACCGCTTTCGTCCAGACTGGCGGGAATGATCTCGGTCGGACCGGTATAGTCCAGCTCCATGGCGAACATCAAGCCGCCGAAACAGTGAGAACCCCAGCCGTTAGTCGAGCCGGTAAAGTCAAACCAGCCGTTCCCGCGACCGCAAGTCAGATACGCGCGATTAAACGGACGCCAAGGCGCCGGACCGAGCCAGCGGTTCCAGTCCAGACCTTCGGGAATCGGCTCGGCTTTAAGCGCGCGGTCGGTAAAGTGCGGAAGCCCCGGATTCGCCCAGCCTTCGCGAATCTCGCCAAGATAGCCAGCGCGGGCGATTTTGTGGAATTTGTGGTAGTCGTTCCAAACACGCTGAGAGCCGCCGGAGAAAACGCGACCGGTCTCGATGGCGGTCTGACGCATAAGCTGACCGTCGCGGACGGTGCACGTTTCGGGTTTCTCGCAGTAAACGTCCTTTCCGTGCCGCATTGCGTCGATCGCCAGCCACGGATGCCAGTGTTCCGGCGTCCCGATATACACAGCGTCGTACCCGTCGGCGTGGGAAATCTCTTCGGAATACTGGAACTGCTTGCAGTCGGCGGTTCCGTACGCTTCATCGACCATCTGCTTCGCTCGGGCGGCGTGCTTTTCCATGACGTCGCAAACAGCCGCTATGTGGCATTGAGGAAGCATTAAAAACGAGGACGTATCCAGCCGACCCTGATTCCCCTGACCGATCATTCCCATAACGATTTTCTCGTTCGGCGAGACGTGCCCGTCCGCCCCCAGTACGCGGGACGCGAGAACCAACGGCGCGGAAATAGCGGCGGCTTGAAGGAACGCACGGCGATTAATTGAACGTTTCATGCTGCGAAAAGGACGTGTAGTCCTGATTAAAGGAACGAAATGAAGAAGAAGTTAACAAACTACAAAGAATTATAACAAATTAAAGAATCAATGTCAAGGAGTTTTGAAGAAAAACTTTCCGGGTTACGGACGAAGTCCTCTGAAGAAATCTAGCACAAAATTTGCGAACTTCGCGTGAATTTTTATCGTCTCCCCTCTCTTGAATCCTCTTGAACAAAACCAGTGTTGACGTTATAATTAAACTGTCTAATTAAACAATCCAAACGTCTATAATCCCATTTTTCAAACCATGACAGACAAAACATTTCAGCGTCAGAAAACATTTCACACTGGGGCGTTTATAGCGTCAATACTTTTACTTTTTTCTGCCGCCGCGGCTGACCAGCCGGCTCCGGCGGGCAAGCGTCCGAACTTTGTTCTGATTTTAGTAGACGATTTGGGCGCGTGCGATCTTGCGTATTCCGGCAGTCCGTACCATCAAACGCCGCACATTGACTCTCTGGCGGATAAAGGAACGGTCTTTACGCAATGTTACGCCTCGTGCGCCGTCTGTTCTCCCACGCGAGCGTCGCTGCAGACGGGGAAATCGCCGGCGCGGCTTGGGCTGACGGACTGGATTCGCGCCCGATTTCAGGGCGGAGTTCAGCCGACGCTGGTTGACGGTCAGTGGCCCTACGAGAAAAACGGGAAGAACCGCTTGTCCTGCCCCGTCAATCCGATTCGGATGGAGCTGGAAGAATTCACCATTGCAGAAAGGCTCAAGGAGCTTGGATATCGAACCGGATACATCGGCAAATGGCATTTGGGAACAGACGAGTTTTTCCCCGACAAACAGGGCTACGACGTCAATCGCGGAGGCTGCGATTTGGGGCAGCCGCCGTCTTATTTCGACCCGTACTATTCCACCTCCACAGAGCGCAATCCCGGCGACGAGAAGAAGAATCCACGCTATCGCATTACCACTTTGAAGCCGGAAAAGACGGGAGAGTTTCTCACTCATCGAGAAGCGCGCGAAGCGGTGAAGTTCATACAGGAATGCGGCGGCAAGCCTTTCTTTTTGATACTTTCGCATTACGCGGTTCACACGCCGATTATGTGTCCGGAAGCGGTTAGACAGAAGTACGATCAGATTAAACAGGAACGGGGAAAGACGAATCCGAATCTGCTCAAGCCTTTTGACGGCGACCGTGACGATCTGGACGAACGCCAGGAGAGTAACGAACAGCGCAATTCCGCATACGCCGGGTTGGTCGAATCGGTTGACGACGCGGTCGGCGTCGTTTTGCAATGTCTGGTTGAACAGGCTCTGGAAGAAAACACGATTGTAATATTCACTTCCGATAACGGCGGGTACTGCGGCGTTACAGATAATTTCCCCTTGCGGGAAGGCAAGGGAACGCCGTACGAAGGCGGTTTGCGCGTTCCGATGATCTTTTACGTTCCAGACTCATTGAAGAAATCGCCAACGGCTAAAAGTACGGACGTTCTGTTTTCGACCTGCGATTTCCTCCCAACGCTTTTGGATTTCGCCGGACGCCCTCTGAGCGAACAGGAACTCCAACAGCAGAACCTGGACGGGAAGAATATGGCTCCGTTTTTGCGCGGCGAGACGGCTGCCGTCGAAAATGATTTGTATTGGCATTTCCCGCATTATCGACTCGAATTCGACCCGTATTCCGTGATTCGTACGACAGACGGCTGGAAGCTGATTCGGTACTACACTCTCAGCGGCGCGAAATACGAGCTTTACGACTTGAAATCCGACACGCAAGAGCGAACGGATTTATCCATTCAGAAACCGAATAAAGTAAAAGAGCTGTCGGAAAAGCTGGACGATTGGCTCAAAAGAACCGGCGCCCGGATTCCAAAATAAGCGGTAAAATGGAAGGCGGTAATAGAGTTTCTGTAATGAAGTCAAGTAGGTAAATAAGAAAAATTTTGAATAAAATCAAAAGATTTCTTAGTTTTTTTTAGGCATGGAACAAAGCATAAGGCATATTATCCCTTGCCAGCGAATCGGAAGCCCATTAAACAAATTTACGCAGCCGAAAACCATACTGGATCGCGGATAAAATCCGCCGAAGAAATTTAAGCCGCAAAGGACGCAAAGAACGCAAAGATCGCAAAGAGATGGAGTAAGCCCCCGGAAATTCTCACGCGAAGTTCGCAAAGTTCGCGAAGTAATAAAAAACGGACGCGAAGCGTTCAACTAGAACCGCGTAGCGGTTCAATATTTCTAGCCGTGGGTTTCAACCCACGGAACAAAGAAAAACAATAAAACAAATATCGTTAAACACTCTTTTTCTCATGTCCTTCAACGAAGGGCGAGAGAAAAAGATACTGCAACGTTCGAAAAGAATGCCGAAGCCAGTCTGACCTGCTGGTTCGCGGGCGTATCACCCGCCAAAGCATCTTTGCCGCCCCCCTTCTAAATCCCCTTGTATAAAATCGAAAATGTCATTATAATATAATTAGTAGTTCAAATTGAGCGAACGATAGCGTTATCGTCATACGAAAGTTTTTATCATTTAGCCAAATCAAGAATCGTACAATATTATGAACGTCATTCATCGCGTTTTGAGCGTTTTGTTTGTTTTGGGAATTTGTCTTGTCGGCGTGAGTTACTCAGCAGAGAATTCTGACAGTCAGTCCAAGGCGAAAAGATTAATAGTTACGATATTTGGTCAGGAAAACGTAGATCGTTTTGAACAGATGTTCGAAACCAACAAGTTTGATTTTGATTACTGCGACGAAGACAACCGCTGCGTTCTTCACTATGCAGCTTTGTTGGGAAACATAAACCGGGTTCAAGAGCTTGTAAAACAGGGCGCGGACTTAAATACAAAAGATGACATTGGCAGGACGGTTCTGTATTACGCCGCCCGAAGCGGGAATTTGGAATTGGTCAAATGGCTGGTTGAAAAAGGACTGGACGTCAACGTAAAAGACAACGGCGATAAAACAGTTTTACATTCAGCCGCCCAAAGCGGCAATCTGGAATTGGTACAATGGCTGGTCAAACAGGGCTTGGACGTCAAAGCAAAAGTCAATTACAAAAAAACTGTCCTGCATTTCGCCGCACGAAGCGGCAATTTGGAACTCGTCAAATGGCTCGTTAAACAGGGAGCAAACGTTAAAGCAAAAGACTTAGACGACGAGTCAGTCTTGCATGAAGCCGCCCGAAGCGGTTCTTTGGAACTGGTCAAATGGCTCGTAGAACAGGGAGCAAACATCAAAGCAAAAGACAAAAACGGCGTGTCAGTCTTTTATCGCGCTTCTGAAAGCGGTTCTTTGGAACTGGTTAAATGGTTCGTTGAACAGGGTATGGACGTCAACGCAAAAACCAAATTCGGAGATCCAGTCTTGCGTTATGCAGCTTTAAGCGGCAATTTGAAATTGGTTCAATGGCTCGTTGAACAGGGCGCGGACGTCAAAGCAAAAGATGAATACAAAGAAGCGATATTGCATAGCGCTGTTGAAAGCGGAAATCTGGATCTGGTCAAATGGCTGGTTGAACGCGGCACGGACGTCAATGCAATAGATGCAATCTATCGAAAAGAAACCGCCTTGCATTATGCTGTCAGAAACGGCAATCTGGAAATCGCTCAATTTTTAGTCGAATGCGGAGCTGACATTAATGCAAAAAACGACGATGAACGAACGGCTTTGCATATTGCCGCTATTATTAATCATTGGAATATGGTTCGATGGCTGGTTGAACTTGGAGCGGACGTCAATGTAAAAGACGAAGATGAATTTACCGCCTTGCATCGCATCGCCGAAAGCGGCAATCTGGAAATGGTTAAGCTATTGGTTGAACATGGAGCTGACGTCAACGCAAAATCCAAATACGGCGCGGTTTTTGAATACGTCATTGTAAGCGGTAATCAGGAATTGATTCAATGGTTCTATAAACAGGCATTAATCGCTAAAGATAAAAAAGAATTTGCGAATGAAATCTTGCATTACGCCGCTTCTAAAGACAATATGGAATTGGTCAAATGGTCGATTGCACAGGGCGCTGACGTCAAATCAAAAAGCGTATTTGGAGAAACTGCCTTGCATGAAGCCGCCAGCAGCGGCAATTTGGAACTGGCAGAATGGCTGGTTAATCAGGGATTGGATGTCAAAGCAAAAGACATAAATGGAGAAACCGCCTTGCATTACGCCGCCAGCAGCGGCAATTTGGAACTGATAGAGTGGCTGGTTAATCAGGGATTGGATGTCAAAGCTAAAGACAAAAATGGAAAAACCGCCTTGCATTACGCCGCTGAAATCGGAAATCTAAAACTGATTCAATGGTTCGTTAAACAAGGACTGGACGCCAAAGCAAAAACTGACGATGGTTTTACAGCATTGCATTACGCCTACATCAGCGGCGGCAATCTGGAATTGGTTCAGTGGCTCATAGAACGCGGCGTGGACGTCAATGCTAAAGACGACGAAGGAAAAACTGTCTTGTATTGCGTTATTGAATTTGATGGCGATTTATGTCCGGATGAACAAAAAATCTGCCATAAACGAAAGCTGATTCAATTGCTGGTTGAACGCGGCGCGGATGCCAATATAAAAGAAAAAAGCCGTGGATATTCCGCTTTGCATGAAGTTGTTCGGAACAATGATGAATATATAGCTAAATTATTAATTGAACATGGCGCCGACGTCAAATCAACAGACAATAACGGCGCTTCAATTTTACATGACGCCGCTCTAAACGGCAATTTGAAAATGGTTCGATTGCTCGTTGAACATGGCGCAGACGTCAATGCAAAAGACGACGAAGGATTAACTGTTTTGCATTATGCCGCCCAAAGCAAGAGTCTGAAAACAATTCAATGGCTGGTTGATCAGGGATTGGATATCAATGAAAAGACGGAGAGTGGAACAACGGTTTTGCATTATGCCGCCCAAAGCGGCAGTCTAAAAACGGTTCAATGGCTGGTAAAACAAGGTTTAGACGTCAACGCAAAAGACAATGACGGTGATACCGTTTTAGATTATGCCTTTAATGGCCATCCCTTTGACAATAACAATCGGAAAATAATGAAATGGCTTAAAAAGCTTGGAGCAAAAAGAATTAAGACAAAGGGACTGATTCACGGTTCAGGTTGTTTCTAACCGAATTAGCTATTTAACAATAACCAAGGAGGATTCTGTATTATGTACCGTATTTATCGCGTTTTGAGCGTTTTATTTATTTTGGGAATTTGTCTTGCCGGGGCGAGTTGCTCAGCAGAGGAAACGAAGGGTCAATCCAAGATGAAGGCTTTTATCGCGCAGTTGTTTGGTAAACAAGAAGTTGAATATTTTGAACAGATGTTTGAGGATGGAAAAATTGATTTCTCATATCGTTCATCGTATCCTCGTACTCCAGGTGTGAATATTCTTCACTATGCGGCGGCGTCTGGCGACTTGAATCGAGTCAAAGAGCTGATAAAACAGGGAGCGGATATCAACGTTAAAGATCATGCAAAAAGAACCGTCCTGAATTATGCCGCCTTGAGCGGTAATTTGGAACTGGTCAAATGGCTGGTTGAACATGGTTTAGACGTTAAAGCAAAAAACGATAACAAAGAGACTGTTTTGCATTCAGCAGCCATTGCAGGCAATTTGGAACTGGTCAAATGGCTGGCTGAGCAGGGATTGGACGTTAAAGCAAAAGACAGAAAAATGGGAACCGTTTTGCATGCAGCCGTTTTAAGCGGATCTTTAGACGTCGTTAAGTGGTTGGTAGAACAGGGTGCGAACGTCAAAGCTAAAAGCATTAACCGAATTACCGTCTTGCATTGCGCTGCCAAGAGAGGCAATCTGGAAATAGTTCAATTTCTTGTTGAACGCGGGGCTGACATCAACGCAAAAGACAGTATCGGAATAACGGTTTTGTACGAAGCCGCTCAAGGCGGTTCCTGGGAAATGGTTCGATGGCTGGTTGAACGCGGCGCAGACGTCAATGTAAAAAACAGATTGGGAAGCGCCGTCTTGCAATTAGTCGGCAAAAGCGGCAATCTGGAACTGGTTCAATTGCTGGTCGAACGCGGCGCGGACTTAAATGCAAAAGATAACATTGGCAATACTGTCTTGAACTATGCCGTTGAAAGCGGTAACTTGAAACTGGTTCAATGGCTGGCTGAACAGGGTTTGGACGTTAAAGAGAAAGACGATGACGGAAGCACGCTTTTACATTTTGCCGTCTCAAGCGCTTCTTTGGAACTGGTTCAATGGCTCATTGATCAGGGTGTTGACGTTAAGGCGAAAGACGACGATGGATATACCGCTTTGCACTATACTATCGGCGGCGGCAATCTGAAAGTGGTTCAGGCGCTTGTCGAACGCGGCGCTGACGTCAACGCAAAAGACGCTTACGGGAGAACGCCTTTGCTTTTCGCCGCTAAAAAAGGGAATTTGGAACTGATCAAATGGCTCGTTGAACACGGCGCGGACGTCAATGCAAAAGACAACGATGGAATGACCGTTTTGGATCAATCTTTTGATAAAGAAATGGTTAAATATCTCAAAGAGCATGGCGCAAAAAAATCAGAACAATAAAAGTGTAAATTTAACATCTGGTAAAATCAAGGAGGATTCTGTATTATGTACCGTATTCATCGCGTTTTGAGCGTTTTGTTTGTTTTGGGAATTTGTCTTGCCGGGGCGAGTTGCTCAGCAGAGAATTCCGACGGTCAGTCCAAGGCGAAAAGATTAATAGTTACGATATTTGGTCAGGAAAACGTAGATCGTTTTGAACAGATGTTCGAAAC
>JAZQDP010000346.1:0-5832 GCA_045546875.1 Thermoguttaceae bacterium
CATTCTGCCCACATTGGCGCCAAGGCGCCAAAAAGAAGGCTGCGTATTCCGAAATGTTCGCCGTTCCGGCGAAAGCGTAATTCCGTTCGCTAACGCGAACTCCATTACCGCCTTTCAATCTTTTTTTAAAAACTCCGCGGCTCCGCATCTCCGCGTGAGGTTTCCCCTCGTTCGCCGTTCCGGCGAATGCGTAATTCCGTTCGCTTCGCTCACTCCATTACCGCCTTCCAATCTTTTTTTAAAAACTCCGCGGCTCCGCATCTCCGCGTGAGGTTTCCCCTCGTTCGCCGTTCCGGCGAAAGCGTAATTCCGTTCGCTAACGCGAACTCCATTACCGCCTTTCAATCCTCTCCCTATTCCCTATTCCCTATTCCCTACTCTCCAATCTTTTCCCAAAAAATCGCTTTGGGGGGGTGTTTCTTTTCATTTTGATTTGCATATAATATAAATTAGTCAGTATCAGAACGCATAGCGCGCTCTCACAATTATATTATTACTTGTTTTTTACATGTTCGGTACCATGAATCAAAACAAATCTATTTCCCGCCGCGATGTGATGTTAGGCGGGTTGGTCGCCGCTTTTGGCGGATTGACCATGGCTAACGTTTCTAATGCTGCCAGCGCACCCGCTGACGAAGACAAACCGTGGACGTACACAAAACTGTGCCCTCAAAAAGTAGCTCAGCGCGTTTACGAATCGTTTGGAACCAAAGGCTGCATGTACGGCACGCTCAAAGGCGCGGTTCTCGAATACGCTGCCGCTATCGAAGCGAAAGACCCAGCGGCTGCCGCTACCGCTCGCGCGTTCCCGTTTATCGGCATGCAAGCCGGACGCGGCGGCTGCGGAGGAATGCAGTCCATCTGCGGAGGACTTAACGGCGCTGCTATCTTTATGGCTCTGTTCATTTCCTCCAACGCGGAACTGGCGCCCATGATTAAAGAACTGGGCAAGTGGACTTCCGAAACCGCTCTGCCAACTTTCCATCCGAAAGACGACCCGCACAAAGACGATTTCCCCACTGCCGTCGGCGGAGACATCTCCTGCAAAGCGCTTGTTACTGCCTGGAAAGACGCGGCAAGCGATGAATTCAAGGCAAACGTTCCGGAACGATGCAAACGACACGTTGCTTCAATCATGGCAAAAGCCATCGAACTGCTCAACAAACATTTTGAAGAAGCGTAGTCTTCAGAATTAACGGTCTTCCGACAAGTCCGCATTTATCAGTTGGCTGTAGTTTTTTTGCAACTCGCAACTAATAAACTCACTTGTCGGAGGATCATTTTCTTTTCTCAAATTGCACGCTTTTTTCGCTCTTTTGCCGCTCAAAAACTCTAAGCCTATTATTCTTTCGTATTTACGTTAATTACCAATTCTACAGTTAGTATTTCGCTTTTCCAATCTATCAAATTCTCAATCTGGATAATTTCTAAAATTTTAAGAATTTGGAGAAAAATGTCCTTCTCTTTACTTGACAAAATCGCCAAAATAGCGTAAATTATATTTATTACGATTTTGACGATTTTATCGATTTTGTCTAAAATAGAAAAGAAGCACAAAATGGTATTGTGCATTTTTTGTTTTTTAGCTATAATCTATAAACAATCTTGTTTTGCCGTTTTGACACGCAATTTTACAATATGCAAAAATTACGTTAAACGTGGCATTTACACAAGAAATCAAGGGTTCAAATAACTGCGTCGATTGCGTAGATCGAAGGACAGAAGTTTGAAAAAACAATATTTACGCCCCGATAGTCATAAGGACAGACTAGGAAGGTTAGGAAACACTGATGGTAACAAAAACAGTTTACACAACCGGCGAAGCCGCGAAATTCTGTAAGGTCAGTCAGCAGACAATTATCCGTTGTTTTGACTCCGGGCAGCTGAAAGGATTCCGCGTACCTGGCAGTAAATTTCGACGAATTCCGCATGATTCCCTGTTGCAGTTCATGCGCGAAAACGGCATTCCGACCGATTCGTTAGACACTGGCAAACGCAAGCTGCTTATCGTTGACGACGACGCTACTTTGGTTGACCTGATGACCGACGTTCTTATCCGCGACGGTCGTTTTGACGTTCGTTCCGTCAACAACGGCTTTGCCGCCGGTATGATGGTTAAGGATTTCCATCCGGAAATTATGATTTTGGACGTTATGCTTCCAGACATCAACGGCAAGGAAGTTTGCCAAAGAGTTCGCTCTGACAAATCCATGGACGATTGCAAAATCATCTGCATTTCGGGTATGGTCGAAGAAAACCGCATTGATGAACTTCGTCAGGCGGGAGCCGATGAATTCATTCGTAAACCGTTCGACATCGACGATCTTCTTCGTCACGTCAGCACGATGCTGAACATGGAGTTGCCAGGCTGATTCTATCTTCTCCAAAAAAAACATTCCTTTAATAACAATCCTTAAAAAATGCAAAAGACAAGCGCCAATTCAGATTCCTTGAATTCAGAACAAACAGCTTGTCTGGAACGCAAATTAGCGGAGTTTGCCGCGGGGATTGGTCATGAGCTAAACAACCCGTTAGCCAGCATTGGCGGACGGGTTCAGCTTTTGATGAGAACAGCAGCCAACGAACAGCTGCGGCGAGATCTGGCAGACATCTACTCTGAAGTTAAACGAGCCGGCGACCTCATTGCAGACATTCGTCTATACGCTTGCCCGCCGCAGCCGGTCTGGGAAAGCGTCAACATCGCTCACGTTCTCCAAAAAACGCTTGACTTCTATTCTCCTCAATGCGTCGGTAAAAATATTCATCTGAAATTAGAGTTGCCCTCGGGGGCGGATAATCTGACTATCGATGCGGATGAGAGCCAAATGCACGTTCTTTTCTCCGCTATTGTCAGAAACGCCTTTGAGGCTTTAGAGAACGATAGCCGGGAATTCGAGAAGAATATCCTCGTATCGGCAACGGCTCTGCCAGAAACGGTTACGGTCTGCGTAACCGACAACGGACCTGGAATGACGGACGTAGAGTCGGAACACGCTTTTGACCCCTACTTTTCCGGTCGCCAAGCCAACCGAGGATTAGGGTTTGGTCTGTGCAAGGCAAAAAAAATCGTCCAAATGCACGGCGGAACCATCGCTATCGAGTCAACTCTCAAGACGGGAACGCGCGTTGTCGTGGAACTCCCCATAAAAAAAGACGCTGTTAAGTAACAGCGTCTTGGGAGAGAGATCCGGATAAAATGGATTGTTTTTCGGTTCTTTCAAACCGGTAAACTATTAGGTGAAGTCAAAAACTTCGTCTTCTTCAGCTTTGTCTTCGTCTTTCGCGTCGTCAGCCTTTTTATCAGCGTCAGCGTCGTCAGCGGCGGCATCGTCAGCCGGCTTTTCGCCAGCTTCGTCCAAGTCAGCATTTTTGAAGGGGTTCTCTTCTTCCGTCTCTTTTTCAGTTTCTTCCAGGAACGGATCTGAACCATCGTCAGCGTCGTCGGCTTTAGCGTCGTCGACTTTAGCGTCGTCGGCAGGGGCGTCATCAGCTTTGGCGTCATCAGCTTTAGCGTCGTCGTCGCCAAAAACACCGCCGTCATCGTCCGCCTTCGGTTCGTCTGCTTTAGCGTCGTCGTCGCCAAAAATACCGCCGTCATCGTCAGCCTTCGGTTCGTCGGCTTTAGCGTCGTCGGCTTTAGCGTCGTCGTCGCCAAAAATTCCGCCATCATCGTCCGCTTTCGGTTCGTCAGCCTTGGCGTCGTCCGCGTCGTCGAAAGAGAATCCTCCGTCATCGTCGGCTTTCGGTTCGTCTGCCTTGGGTTCGTCCGCAGCGTCGTTGTCGGCATTGTCAAACAAACCGCTGTCGTCATCGTCGGTCTTCGGCTCGTCTGCATCATTATTGTTGTTGCTAAACGCATCTTCTTCGTCGTCGGCTTTTGGCTCGTTGGAGGCGCCGGAATCGTCGTCGAGAATAGCGTCGCTGTTGCCATCGTCGGTAATTTCAGAGTCGCCCATGTCAAGATCCAAGGCGCTTCCGGTTGTATCGAGATTATCCGGAATAAGAGTTGTCTGCTGAGCCGCTTGCTGTTGACCGTAAATAGCCTGACCGTATCGCGCGCGACGTTCAAATGCCGCCAGCTGGGCTTCTACACGGGCTTGTTCCAACGCCAAACGGGTTTTACCCTGGCAGCGCTCTAAAGCGTAATTAATCGGAAAACGACCTGTCGTGTCTTTGAGTTCCAATTCAGCGCCGGCTTTGAAATCTTTTTCTGCCTGTTCTGGACGACCAAGCTCCATCAAGGCAAAACCGCGGAAATAGTAAGGACGAGGATCCTCTACTTTAGCCTGAATTGGTTTGCTAAGCAAATCGTAGGCTTCAATGTACTTCCCCGAATAAAAGGCGTGAACGCCGTTGCCGTAATACGTTGTTAAAACTTTGTTTTGAGCAGTCCCGATACTGCAAAGCGTCAAGGAGCAAATGCACATCGCCATTATGCACGCCCACGTGGTTCGCTGAAACATTTTTTCTCTCCGTACAGATTTATATTAATATCGTTTTTATTTTATCCGACGATTCTTTTATAGAATCAACAATCATTATAGCTTAATCATAATCAAATTTAATAAAAAATAAAGTGGTTTCACGAAAAAATTTGATTAAATTTTATCCAAATTTCGCTATTTTCCTAAAATTCGGTAAAATCCGAGCTATTTTTGCCCTTTTCTTTTCTTTCGTTATTCGTTATAATGGAAAAAAACGAGTTATTTTATCCACTTTATTTTCCAAAAACAGGATTAAAAATGTCAGAAGAACAAGTAACTAACGCATCGCAATCTGAAGACGCGCTCAATCCTCCGCAAAGAATTATGCCGCGCGACGCCACCGCTTTAGATCGAGCCAAGTTAGCCGGGCAGATTTGCGCCGACAACCGAGGACGCGACATTGTTATATTGGATATGCGCGAGCTGTCAACCGCCTTTGACTACTTTGTCATCGCTTCCGGCTCAAGCCGCCGACAACTTCACGCCATGTCGGAAGAAATCGACCGCGTCTTTGAAAAGGAAATGAACGACAAACGATTGGGAATCGAAGGCTATCAGGAAAGCCGCTGGATTCTGCTCGACTACGGCGACATTGTCGTCCACCTGTTTGTCGACGAAGCCCGAGAACATTTCCGTCTTGAGGAACTCTGGGCGGCGGCTCCCAAAGTCGAATTTATTCCAGAATAATTCGCAGATTTTTCATTCATACAAAGCTAAATCGTGCTTCAAACAAACATAGCGCCGCTTCAGACCGTTAAATCGCTGCGCCTGCATATCGGTATTTTCGGACGTCGCAATGCCGGCAAAAGCAGTTTGCTCAATTGCCTTACCCGGCAAAACGTATCGATTGTTTCTCCCGTAGCGGGAACAACCACCGACCCGGTCGAAAAAACAATGGAGTTTTTGCCGCTGGGTCCGGTCGTGTTTATCGACACCGCCGGCGTCGACGACGAGGGCGATTTGGGGCGATTGCGAATCGAAAAGACTCACAAACTGTTCGACCGAACGGAACTGGCGATTATCGTTTCCCCTGCCGGAGAATGGACGGATTTTGAGCAGAATCTTCTCGACGAGTTCTCTCAACGCAATACGCCGATTATTCTCGCGTTTAATAAATGCGATCAGGCGCAGCCGAGTGCAGAACTTGTCAACCGATTATCCCAAAATCCGTTCGTTCGCTCAACGGTTCAGACGACGCTCACGCCGGAAAACGCGGCAAATTCGCTTACGGCTCTTCGTCAGGCGATTCTTGCCGCCGCGCCAGAGGAATGGATTAACACGCCGTCTTTGCTGGGAGATTTGGTAAATCCGAACGACCTTGTCGTTCTGGTAACGCCAATCGACAAAG
>JAZQDP010000347.1:0-7048 GCA_045546875.1 Thermoguttaceae bacterium
AAGATTTGAGCGCACCCTAATTCCAAATTATATCATCCCCGCCCGTTGCAATTATTTTACATATCGCTATAATATAGTTAAGTTGTAAGTGGTAAGTTGTAAGTGATAAGGTCGCAAGCGTCCTCCCCACTAACCACTTACCACTAATTACTAACCACTTAACTACATTCCCAACATGCTAGATCGAAAATTCATTCTGGAAAACGCCGAAGCAGTCGCTCAGAACTGCGTCAATCGTAAAGTCAACGTCGATATCCCCCGCTTTGTCGAGCTGGAAACGCAGCGCAAAGCCATGCAGCAGGAAATTGAATCCCTCAACGCTCAGGCGAACGCCACGTCCAAGTCGATTGGAAAAGCCAAAGACGCGGCTGAACGCGATGCGCTCAAGGAACAGGGGCGACAGCTGCGAGAAAGCGTTGCCGCCAAGACGGCTGAACTGGATAAGCTGACGGAAGAACTGGACGCGATTCACCGCGCTATTCCCAACATGTCTCATCCAGACGCCCCGATTGGGGAAGACGACAAGTCCAATCTGGAAGTTGGACGCGGCGCGACGCCGGTTCCCACGTTTGATTTCCCCGTTCTGGATCACGTTCAGCTGGCGGAAAAGTGGGACATGATCGACTTCGAGGGCGGAGCTCGCGTTGCTGGCGCAGGATTCTATTTCCTTAAAAACGACGCCGTTCTGCTTGACCTGGCGTTACAGCGGTTCGCGTTGGGAATTCTTCTCGACGAAGGGTTCACGCCGATGGTAACGCCCGACCTGGCGCGCAACGACGTCTTGCAGGGAACCGGATTCTGCCCCCGCGGTCCAGAGACGCAAATCTATTCGATTGACAACACCGACCTGTCCCTTATCGCCACAGCGGAAATCACCCTCGGCGGCATGATGGCAAATCAAACGGTCGATTCGACCCAGCTGCCGATTAAATGCTGCGGAATCAGCCACTGTTTCCGTACGGAAGCAGGCGCGGCGGGAAAAGCTTCTCGCGGGCTGTATCGCGTCCATCAGTTTACCAAGGTGGAAATGTTCGCCTTTACGCTGCCGGAAGATTCCGAACAGATGCTCTATACGCTCCGCGGCATTGAAGAGCGTATTTTCAACGAACTGAAAATCCCGTTCCGCATTGTCGACACCTCGACCGGCGACCTGGGCGGTCCCGCCTATCGCAAGTTCGACTTGGAAGCCTGGATGCCCGGCAGAAACGACTGGGGAGAAGTTACCAGCACGTCCAACTGCACCGACTATCAGGCGCGTCGCCTCAACGCCCGCTATAAGATCAAGGGCGAAAAGGGATCGCACCTGCTCCACACGCTCAACGGAACCGCCATCGCCCTGTCCCGCGGCATCCTTGCCGTCATGGAAAACTACCAGCAGGCGGACGGCTCCATTCGCGTTCCGGACGTCCTCAAGCCGTTTATCGGCAAGGACGTTTTAGGTCCGAAGAACTAGGCGAGCCGGGGGGCGTAAGCCCCCGGAATAATCGCGCCTCATTGCTAATTGCCATTTTTAACTCCCCTTCAATACTGCCATGGACATAGACCAATTTCAATCCTTGTTTGATGCGGACGACACTCCAACGAGAGAAGACAAGAATGCAATTAGCAATGAGCCGTCGACAATTAGCAATGAGCAATTAGCAATTAGCAATGAAGAATTGACTCAAGAGAAGCCAACGCCAGAGCCTACGCCGGAACCCGCGCCAACCCCGGAGCCGAAGTCGGAGCCGGAACCAACCCCGGAGCCAGCAACCGAGCCGGAACCCGCGAAGCATAATTCCGAATTCCGAATTCCGAATTCCGAATTAAAAGAGGTTCCTAACTCAAGCAACTATCCGCCAGAATCAATCCCCGCCCTGACCGGAAAGACCGTCTGGGTTCTGGATTCTCACGCGATTCTGTATCAGGTCTTTCATGCGATTCCTGAAATGACGACGCCGGACGGTCAGGCGATTAACGCCGTCTACGGCATGACGCGGGATTTGCTGGGGATCATGGAAACGCATCGGCCGGACTATCTTCTGGCGGCGTTCGATCTACCAGCGCCGACGGTGCGTCACAAGCGATACGATCAGTACAAGGCAAACCGCAAGGAAATGCCGGTGGACTTGCAGTCGCAGATTGCCAAGTCGCACGAGCTGCTCGACGCCTGCGCCATTCCCGGCTTACAGTGCGAAGGCTACGAGGCGGACGACATTCTCGCGACGGTCGCTCAAACGGTGGAACTGTCAGGCGGGAATTGCGTCCTTGTAACAGCCGACAAAGACAGCCGCCAGCTGCTCTCCGACAAGGTTCAAATTTATCTGATTCGGAAAAACAAGTTCTATACGGAGTCGGATTTGATGACCGACTGGGGCGTTACGCCTCAGCAGGCGATTGACTTTCAGGCGATGGTTGGCGACGCGTCCGACAACGTGCCGGGCATTCCCAAAATCGGACCGAAAACGGCAACGGCTCTAATCCAGCAGTTCGGCTCTCTGGAAGAAATGCTCAAGCATACCGACCAGATCAAAGCGAAAGGAACTCGAAAGAACGTTGAGGAAAACGTCGACAACGCCCGGCTGAGCAAGGAGCTTGTAACGCTGCATACCAACGTCCCGATTAACATCCCGTGGACGGCGGCGCAATGCCGCGGCCCGAAAGAGTCGGAAATTATCTCGTTGATGAAAAAATGGGGGTTCCGCTCTCTTATCGGCAAGGCGGCGAAAGTCTGTGAATCGTACCGCGACATGGAATATTACGAGTCCGTTGCGCCCGACCCCAACGCCGACGAATTCGACGACGCTCAGGCGGATTTCGCCGATCTGTCACAACTCGTACAGACGGAACAGAAGGTTCAGATTCAGACGCAGTTGATTGATTCTCCCGCGGCTCTGGACGCCTTGGCAGACCAGCTTTCCAAAGCGCCGATGATAGCCTTGGCGTCGTTCGGCGACGCGCCGGGCGTCAATTCAGACGTTCCAGCCAGAGAACAGACGCTCATTGGTCTGGCGCTGGCAACGACCGAAAACGTCGGGTATTATCTGCCCTTCAACGCCGCGCAAACCCAGCTCTTGGAACAGAAATCTGCGGTTTTGGTCATGGACAGGGTTCTCAAAGCGCTCAAGCCGATTCTGGAAAGCGCGGACAAACTCTTTGTCGGGCACGATATTAAACGAATTCGGACGCTGTTGCGAAACCATGGCGTCCAACTGCAGGGAACGACGTTTGACGTCATGATTGCCGACGCTCTCGCCGCGCCGGGGGAACTGTCACACGCGCTGACGTCGCTGGCTCAGCGGTGGTTCGAGTACGTCCCGATTGACCTGAGCGAAAAACTCGTCGTTCGCGAGGCAAAATCCAGACGAATTCTTGCCCTCAACGAGCTGTCGGTGGAAACCGTCGCGCCGTACGCTGTCGAACAGGCGGTTTTGCCGATTATCGCCTATCGGTTCCTCCTGCCGGAACTGGAAAACGTGAATCAACTCAAGCTGGCGCAGGAGCTGGAATTCCCGCTCGAACGCGTCCTTGCCGACATGGAATACACCGGCGTCAAGGTAAACCTGAAAACGCTTGCGGCGCTGTCCAAAACGTACACGGACAAGCTGTCGGTATTGCAGTCGGAAATCTATCAGCTTGCCGGCGAAGAGTTCAACATCGATTCCCCGCGTCAGGTGCAGACGATTCTTTTCGACAAGCTTGGTCTTCCCAAACAGAGACGAACGCAAACCGGCTCCAGCGTCGACGCCGACGTGTTACAGACGCTTTCCGAACGGCACCCCATCGCCGCGAAGATTCTGGAATACCGCACACTGGCGAAGCTCAAAAGCACGTATACAGACGCTCTGCCGGAACTCGTCTATCCAAAAACGCAGCGAATTCACTGCTCGTTTAATCAGACTGTAACAGCCACCGGGCGGTTGTCGTCAACGCACCCCAATTTGCAGAACATTCCCATTCGCGGGAAAGAAGGACGGGAGATTCGCCGCGCGTTCACGCCCGGATTTGAGGGCTGGAAACTGCTCGACGCAGACTACTCGCAGATTGAACTTCGCGTTCTGGCGCACGTCTGCCAGGACAAAGCGCTCATTCAGGCGTTCAAAGACGGGCTGGACATTCACGCTCAGGTGGCGTCGGAAATTCTCGGCATTCCTCTGGAAGAAGTAACGTCCGAACAGCGCTCCAGCGCCAAAGCCGTCAATTTTGGAATCATCTACGGACAGAGCAGTTTCGGGCTGGCGAAATCGCTGGGCATCCCGCAGCCGGAAGCCGCCGCGTTTATCGACGCCTATTTCGCCCGATTCCCCGCCATTCACGATTTCCTTAACAATACGCTTAACAGCGCCTGTCAAAACGGCTACGTAGAAACCCTCTGGGGACGCCGCCGGTATCTGGAAGGCGTCCGCAACGCCCATACTGGTCAGCTCAACGCGACCGAACGCATGGCGATTAACACCGTCATTCAGGGCACCGCCGCCGACATCATCAAAGCCGCCATGATTTCCGTCTTTGACAAACTCAACGCCGGGGGATACAAGTCCAAACTGCTCATCCAGATTCACGACGAACTGTTGCTGGAATGCCCGCCAGAAGAAGTCGAAGAAGTTAAGACACTGCTCGTTTCGACGATGGAAAACGTCTTCCCGATGCGCGTCCCGCTCAAAGTCGACGCCAACGTCGGCGACAACTGGGCGGAAGCGCACTGAAATATACTGAAACCACTTGAGTTTTTCCGAAATAAAGCCTCACGCGAAGTTCGCAAAGTTCGCGAAGTTTTACCAATTAAGGCAAGCCGGGTATACAAGTTCTCGGGTCTTGAATCTCATTTTCGGGAAATTTCAAGTAGAAAAAGTATAACATTAAATAACTGTTACTTTTTAAAAGAAAAAGCGTTATAATAATATAGAACCTTTGCAGTCAAAACTAAAACTGTCAAAGGGCGGAACGGCATTTGCTCTGGAAATTAAAAGAATTGAGGCGTAATTTTGGAAAACGACAAGCCAAAGTATCAAGTAATGGATGACAGCGATTGTATCTTTACAGAAGAACAAGTTAATAATTTTTTTGTATTAATGAGAAAATACAGATTGTGGAGATTTCCTTTTTTAAATGATACTATGAGCGATCGTGAAATGGTCGAGAGAATCAAAGAGTTTTTGAAAGAAAATCCTGAAGAGAAGCAGAAATTTGACGATGAATGTAAAAAAGCTATAGAACGTTTGCGTAATCTTTAACAAACCAGAAATCCTGTTTTATAGATTGTTATTTCACGGCGATTCCAATCGTCCAACCGTTTACAACGTCGAAAAAGATTTTAAGGATACGGCGATTATTGCTCTTGAGATTGAAAGAATTGAGGCGTTATTATGGAACAAGACCAGCCAAAGTATCAGGTCATGGATGACAGCGATTGTATCTTTACAGATGAACAAATTGAAAAAATTTTTGCATGGATAAGAAAATTCAAATTAACCAGATTCCCCTTTTTAAATGACTCAATGAGCGATCGTGAAATGGACGAGAAAATCAAAGAGTTTTGGGAAGCGAACCCTGAAGAAAAACAGAAATCTGATGATAATTGTAAAAAGGCAGTGGAATTTTTACGTAGCCATCCCTTTCGCAAACAGAATAACGATTGAAATTATATAACAAATTTACGTTTAGTTTGAATCCGTCCGTTCAAAATCGCTTTCCCAATCGGAACGGTTGTCCAAACAGACGACAGGCGAAAAGATACTTTTAATTTTCCAAGTTTTATTATGGTAACTTTAGAAGAAGCATATAAAATTGTTGAAACGAACATTCCTAAAAGCGCTGTTCTCAAAGGTTGCTCAGAGTATCCCGATTTTTGGGCTTTTGGCATTCGTAGTAGAGAAAATGGTTCTCGCGCAATTTGTCGACCATATTCAGTTTCAAAAATAGATGGTCATTTCGACACTTTTTTCCCGGGAGACTTATCACCAGAATTTATGCTAAAATGTCGTGAGGTAACCTTGGAAGAACTTGAAAAAGTTATGAAGCCGGAAGATTTTGCATTGACCAAAAAGTATAAAGAAAGAGACGATATGGAAGACGCCCAGCTAAGTGATGATGATTGACCCCGTAAAGGACGCTGATTTATCAAAAGACCCCTTTGATTGTCGGAGAAGACAAATGATTAAAGCTTTGTTTCCGCGGTTCCCTCTTATAAAGGAAGAATTAGAAAAAATGATAACAGAATTATTTTCGGATTAAGTTTAAGACAATTTATAATACATACCGAGTTTAATAGTTGTTATCCTGTTAAACTACAAAGACTTACAACAGTCGCTTCGTCTAAATCTTGACTAAATCTCGTCTAAATCTCGTCTAAATCTCGTCTAAATCTCGTCTAAATCTCGTCTAAATCTTGTCTAAATCTTGTCTAAATCTCCACTATTCAACGGGTGGACACAAAACCCAGTAGGCTTTTTTAGGTTTTTCCGAGTAACGTTTTTCAATTTTTTTATCGAGTCTTAGTTTTTGAATTAAATTTTTGATTTTATTTTCTTTTTGTTCAGAGGATAGAACGTCTGGCAATTTAGATAATAGTAATTTTCTAATATCTTCTCTTGTTGCCTGATGATATTGTTTCAGATATTCAACAATCATATCCGAAAAATACTGGTCGTCAAAACCTCTATTCTTTATATACTCAGCTTGAGTTCCCAAAGATTCAGCAACCTTTGATGTGATAATCAAATTAGGTTTCTTTCCTTCAATGAGCTTATTCTTACGCAGCAATCGGATTTCTTCATTTGTAAGCTCTTTTCCTTTTTGAACCCGATCCAAGAGAAAAATGATATCCAAACTGATATCAGGGAAATCGAACAGTAATTGTGTATAATCTATGTTCAAGATTTTTCCATATATGGTTACAACAACCTGATCTTTAAGAATATCATAGTCCGGCAGTGGAAAATACTTTTGGTAATTGATTGTTTTCTGGACTGATGTATAATACTTATATGAACATCAAGTCCTATGAAATGCTGATTAAAACCGAAAATACGGCAAAAAGATACGTGTCAAAATATTTGCGTAAAAATCG